>JBDTJD010000383.1:0-2831 GCA_039935975.1 Caldimonas sp. | reverse complement strand
CGGCTCGTCGCGACGATCCGGGAGGGTGACGCTGTCCTCGCCCACGAGCGGCATCTTCACCGTCGTCGGACTGTAGGTGGCGGGCTCGGCCAGCGACGGCGAGACCGAATCGAGCGGAGCGGGACGTGACGGCCTGCCGATTTCGGGGTTGTCGAGGTCGAGGTCGATGCTGTCGATCAGGCTGTCGTGTGGCTGGGTGTCGCCCATCGACTGGCCGAACTGGGAAGGCACCGGCATGACCGACTGCGGCATGGTGCTCGCGCCGAGACCTTCGATGATCTCGCCGCCCGTCTCGGCCGGGCGTTCCGGCGCGCCACCGGCGCGATACATCGAATTTTCGGGATCGATCTGCGACCCGAGCTCCTGCGCCTTCGCCCAGTCCTCGCCTTCGCCACGGGTGAGAGCGTAGAGCTGGGTCGCGAGCAGTTCGAAGCCCTTGATGTCGCGGCGCTTGGCGTAGACCTCCAGCAGCTTGGTGCGGATCGCCAGGCGCTCCGGAGTGCTCCGCATCGCCTCCTTCAGGATCTCCTCGGCCTGCAGGTCGCGGCCGTAGGCAAGGTAGACGTCCGCCTCGGCGACCGGATCCACGTCGCCGATCGCGTCGAGCTGCGACAGCGAGTACGTCATCGACGACGAGCTGCCACCCGCGTCGCGGGTATCGATGCGCTGGCCACCACTGGCGCCGAAGAACGAGTCGGGCTGAAGTCGGCTCTCCAGGAACGAGGTCTCGCCGCTGTCCTTCCTCGAGCGCTGCGTATAGCGCCAGCCGGCGTAGCCGAGGAGAAGCAGGACGAGGGCGCCGAGTCCGAGGTAGAGCGGATTGCCGCTGGTGATCGAATCGACGAAGCTCGGCTCGGCCGCCGGGCGTGGCGCCGGACGCGGCGCGGGCCGGGCGGCGCTGGCCGAGCGGGCCGCGACCGCAGCGGAGCCCGGCGGGCTCGCGCTGGCGACCGCCGTCGACGCTCCCGGCACGGGCACCGCGACGGGAGCGACCGCAGGCGCGGACGCAGCCGCGAGCGTCGTGGCCGCGACCGCGGACGCAGTGACCGTGGGCGGCGGCGGCGCCGAGACGATGGCCGGGGCCGTCACCGGAGCGGGCGTGGGAACGACGACCGCGGGCGTGGGCGGACGGGCGCCGACCGCCGGCGCTGCAGCGACCGACGTCGCGGGCTGCGATGCAGCACCCTGCATCTTCTTCAGGTCGTTGACGTTCTTGTTGAGCTCGGCGACGCGGGCGGCCGCCGCCTGACGCTCGCGCTCGGCCGACAGCCGATCCTCGGCACTGCCGGCCGCCGAGGGTGCGGCCGGGCCGCCCTTGCTGAGCTTGAGGGTGTCGGCGCTCGGATTGGCGGACTGCTTCTTGTCCTCCACGGCGGCCTGGACCTTGCCGCCGGCCTGGCGCCGGTTGGCATCTGCGCGAGGCGCTGCCGAGAGGGTCGACGCGGCCAGACGCTGGCGGTAGGAACCGAAATCGGCGCTTTGAGCGGTGATGATCTGCCGCGCCTCGCTCGTGCTCACGCCTTGGGCGGAGTCAGCAGAAGGCACCGACAGCACGACGCCGGCCTTGAGCCGGTTCATGTTGTTGGCGATGAAGGCCGACGGATTCGCACGGAACAGCGAGACCAGCATCTGATCGAGCGACACGCCCGATCGTTGCGTCTTGCCGGCGATCTTCGACAGCGAGTCGCCCGATCGGACGCGGTATTCGTCACCACCCGAATCGGCGCCACGCGCCGCCTTCGATGGCGCCGTCGACTCCTGCGTCGTGCGCCCTTCCGACGTCGCTGCACGGGCCGCGGCCCGACGCTCACGCGCCTCGGCGCGCGCCGCCTCGCGCGCTTCGCGGGCCGAGGCCGCGCTTGACGTCGTCGGTGCCAAGGGAACGGGTGCGGGCGGGGCGGCCGACATCACCGGAGCGGTCGACGTGCCGGGCGCGGGCGGGGCAGCGGCCCGGACGGTGGCCGGCGGATCAAACAACAGCGTGTATTCGCGGACCAGGCGGCCCGTGGCCCACGAGATCTCGAGAATGACGTCGACGAACGGCTCCTGCACGCCCCGGTCGCTGACCAGGCGCACGAACAGGCGGCCATCGGAGCGCTTCTCGAACGAAGCACGGGTGCTCGGCAGGACCGGGTTGTAGTCGACGTTGGCGGTTCGGTAGGCCTCGGGCGAGGCGACGCGAATGCGAAGGCTGGCCTGCTCTTCCGGGCTCAGGCTCGTCACCTCGATCTCGGCGCGGAGCACCTCGCCGAGCGATGACTGGACATTGAGGCGGCCGAGCCCGAGGGCCGATGCCAGAGGAGATGCCAGGCACAACGCGGCAGCAGCGACGCTGGACAGCGCAAAGCGCCCCGACAACTTCAGTTTTCTTTTCAAGGCGTCTCCCAATGGGCCTGTCGATCCCCGCGCGAACCCCCACTCGTTGCCAGAGCGGGTTTCAAAAGCAGCGGATCGCAAAGACAGAAATGACCATAACATCAGCGAGATAGGGTGACAAGCTCATGCAATGGCTGACGTTCTCGCAGGCGCTGCTTCCGAGTCTTCTGCACGCCGTTGTTGCAGTCAGGCAACGCGTATGGAGAGCCTTCATCGCTCGAGCAGGATCCTCAGCATGCGACGGAGAGGCTCGGCGGCGCCCCAAAGCAACTGGTCGCCGATCGTGAACGCACCGAGATAAGAAGGGCCCATCGCGAGCTTGCGCAGCCGCCCGACCGGGATTTTCATCGTCCCCGTGACGGCCACCGGCGTCAGCTCCCGGGTGGTGGCGACGCGCGTGTTCGGCACGACCTGCACCCATTCGTTGTCGGCGGCGATCATGGCTTCGATGTCGG
>JBDTJD010000382.1:0-6214 GCA_039935975.1 Caldimonas sp. | reverse complement strand
GCCTGCAGCCCCATGAAGGGCAGCGCTGAACGGAAGATCGTGCCCATGCTGATCTCGGGCGGCGCCACGCTTTTCAGGTAGAAAAGCGAGTAGCCGAAGGGCGGGCTCAGGAAAGCCATCTGCATGTTGACCATGAAGATGACGCCGTACCACAGCGACACATCCTTCGAGCTCAAACCGCCCAGGCCGAACACCCCGCCGAAGGTCACCGATTCCAGAATGGGCACGAAGATCGGCACGGTCAGAAGGAGGATGCCGACCCAGTCCAGGAACATCCCCAGCACGAACAGCACGGCCATCATCAGCAGCAAGATGCCGTAAGGGCCGAGGCCGGTGCCGACGATCGAATCGGCAACGAAAGTCTGGCCGCCCTTGATGATGAAGAAGCCCACGAACATCGTCGCGCCGAAGAAGATCCACATCACCATCGCGGTGGCCTTCAGGGTGGCCATCCCGGCGTCATGGAGGTTGATCCAGTTGAGCCGCCCGTGGAGGGCGCAGACCGCGAGCGCACCGAAGGTGCCGATGCCGGCCGCCTCCACCGGAGTGGCGATGCCGAAGAAGATCACGCCCAGGACGAGAAGGATCAGCAGGATCGGGGCGATCGTGTTGCGCAGCAGGCGCAGCTTCTCGCGAAAGTCGACGCGTTCCTCGACCGGCAAGGCCGGCCCGAGGCTGGGGTTGATGTAGCAGCGGATCGTGATGTAGGCGACGTACATGCCCGACAGCAGCAGGCCCGGAAACACCGAGCCGATCAGCAGTTCGCCGAGCGACTGCTGGGCGACGACCGCATAGACGATCGCCATCACCGAAGGCGGGATGAGGATGCCGAGCGTGCCGCCGGCCAGGAGCGAGCCGCAGGCGATCTTCTGGTCGTAGCCGCGGCGCAGCATCGCGGGCAGGGCGATCATGCCCATCGTCACCTCGGTCGCGCCGACGACGCCGACCATCGCGGCGAGCAGCGTGCAGGCGATCACCGTTGCCGAGGCGAGGCCGCCCTTGAGCGAGCCGAGCCACTTGTAGATGACGTCGAACAGCTCCTCGATGATCCCCGCCTTCTCGAGGATCGCCGCCATGAAGATGAACAGGGGCACGGCCGACAGCTGGTAGTCGGTCATGAACGGAAAGATGCGCGAGGGCATCATGTTCAGGACCGCCGGAGTGCCGAAGATGAAGAGGAAGATCACCGCCAGGCTGCCGGTGCAGAACGCCATCGGCAGGCCGAGGCTCAGCAGCACGGCAAGCGAGCCGAAGAGCAGCACGGAGAGCCACGCGATCGGAATCTCGAGACCCATCTCAGGCTTTCTCTCGGGTGAGGATGAGGATGTCCTTGATCAGCTTGGACAGCCCCTGCAGGATGATCAGCGCGGCGCCGATCGGCAGCGACAGCTTGACCGGCCAGTACTGGATGCCCCACTCGGTGAACGACGACTCGTGATTGGCGACCGCGTCAGCGGCGAATCGCCAGCCGGTCCACAGCATCGTGATCGTGAAGATGAAGAAGAAGACCGAGCTCACGATGTCGGCCATCGCCTTGCCTCGGCGCGAGAACTTGGAATAGAAGACGTCGACCCGGACATGCTGGTCCTCGCGATAGGCATAGGCGCCAGAGATCATGTATTGCATGCCGAACATCAGGAACATGCTCTCGTGGACCCAGTTGGTCGGCGAGTTGAAGACGTAGCGCGCGAGCACCTCGTAGTAATAGACGAACACGGCGACGATCGCCCAGTAGGCGACGTATTCGCCGGCCCTCGCGTTGAACGTGTCGATCCAGTCGGTGAGCCGCGTGCGCATCCCCAGGGTCGGGTCTTCCGCCGTGCCCTGCGGCGGGATGTCGGGCTCTCGAGCCACCGGGTCGACCGCGTACCCGGCGGCGGCTCCGCGCGCTCGTCGCTTTCGCACCAGGCCGGGCATCAGGACGGCGTCGATGGCCAGCAGCGCGAGCACGACGATGCCGATGGTGCGCGCCCTCGCGCGCCAGCCATCCTGCACCGCCTGCGCCTCGGCGCGCGCGGTGTCCTTGGTTCGCACGTCGGCCTCGCCGGCGGCCAGCGCCTGGCGCTCCTCCGACGTCACCGCAGCGGCATCGGCCGGGTGGGTATTGCGAACTGTCGTCTTGGCATGCTCGTACTCGGCCGTCGTCCGCGAGACGTCTTCGCGCGCGTCGCGGATCTGGCCGTTGCAGTAGAGAACGCCAACAAAGAGCGGCACGTAGACGAAGCCCCACCAGCTCTTCAGGTACATCCGGTGCAGCCCCATGAAGCCGCTCGTGAGCCAGAACAGGTAGGCGTTGAACAAGATCGGCTCGCGCGGCGCGCCGAGTCGGCGCTGACGCGCGACCATCGCCATCGCCAGGAGCGGAAAGAACGCCAGGGTGCCCCAGTACAGCCAGTGAGGCAGGACGAAGTTCAGCGACGGCATGGGCAGGCAGCCTGTTCAACACGCGCACTGTGCCCGGGGGGCGGCGTGCGCGACGACTGGCAAGAGAAGGGGCCGGACGCGCGCGCGACCGGCGGGACGGTCAGCCGATCTTCAGGCCCTTGTACATGTCGGGTGTGACGTAGCCGACCGTGGGCGACTCCATCACCTGCAGTTGCAGCTTGAAGATCCGGGCGGCGTCGGCGTCCTTGTTGGCCCACTTGAACCAGATCGGCACCGCGACCTGCTGGAACTTGGGAAGTTCCTCGGCCGGGAGCCGGTTGATGGTGACGCCGGCCTTCTCGAACTTGCCCCAGGCCTCCATGTCGGCCTTCTGGATCGCGCCGTGGTGGATGTTGGAGTAGACCTGGATCTCGTCGTCGAGCCAGACCTTCATCTTGGGCGAGAGCTTGTTCCACACGTCCATGCGGACGACGAAGTCCATCAGGTCGACCGGCTGGTAGATCGACTCGAGTCCCGGCGGCCCGGTCCAGATGTACTTGGTGACCTGCTGGAAGCCGAGGTCCCAGTTGACGGCCGGCCCGGTGTAGTCGGCCGCATCGACCGTGCCCTTCTCGAGCGCGGAAAAGACCTCGCCGCCGGGCAGCAGCGTGGTCTTGGCACCGATGGCGGCGAAGCCCTCGGCGATCATGCCGCCGGGCACGCGCAGCTTGAGGTCCTTGAAGTCGGCGATCGTGCGGATCGGCTTCTTCGAATGGATGATGTTCGGGCCGTGGTGGATGCGGTTGACGTAGTACAGGCCCTGCTTGGCGAACACGTCGCGCGCCGCCTGCAGGCCGCCGTTGCTGTAGAAGAAG
Organism: Caldimonas sp.; assembly: GCA_039935975.1. Lineage (GTDB taxonomy): Bacteria > Pseudomonadota > Gammaproteobacteria > Burkholderiales > Burkholderiaceae_C > Schlegelella_A. Next base: position 2,975 of record JBDTJD010000382.1, on the reverse strand, counting down.
ATGTCCCACTCGTGCGGGTAGCGCAGGCCCATCAGGTACGAGCTCAGGAACGCCGTCGCCGGCATCTTGCCCGCCCAGTAGAGGGTGAACGAGTTCATCGCCTCGAGCACGCCGTTCTTGACGCCGTCGAGGAGCTCGAAGTCGCCGACGACCTCCTTGGCGGCGAACGGCTTGATCTCGAGCTCGCCGCCCGTCTTCTCCTTGACCGTCCCGGCCCACGCCTTGAAGGTGGCCAGGCCGACGCCTGCCGGCCAGGAGGTCTGCACCTTCCAGGTGGTCGTCGTCGCCGCCTGGGCATTGCCGATGAACGGCGCGGCCAGCGCGGTGGCCGTCGCGGCGACGCCGGTCCGCACAAAGGTGCGGCGACCGGTGGCCGGGCTCGATGAATCGTTGCGCATGCGTGTCCCTTCTTTCGTCTGTGAAGCCGGATCGCCGCGTCTTCGCGGGAAGCGCCGGGGCGGGGGAACGTTAGTCGCACCCGATGACAGCGAACAGCGCGTTAACCCCAGCGCGGCGGGCGGGCCGGGCGCGCGGGGAATAATCGGCGTCGATGTCCGAGCCGCTCTCCACGGTGCATGTCAACGGCGCCGGCGCCGTGGTCTCGCCGCGGCTCCGGATCGAGTTTCCCGAGTCGCTGCCGGTCTCGGCGCGACGCGACGAGATCGCTGCCGCCATGCGCGCCCACCAGGTCGTCATCGTCTGCGGCGAGACCGGATCGGGCAAGACGACGCAATTGCCGAAGATCGCGCTCTCGATCGGCCGAGGCCGCGTCAACGGCGGCGGCTGGATCGGCCACACGCAGCCGCGCCGGATCGCTGCGTCGAGCGTCGCCAAACGGATCGCCGAGGAGCTGAAGACGCCGCTCGGCGAGGTCGTCGGCTTCAAGGTGCGCTTCCAGGACCGCTTGTCGAAGGATGCCAGCGTCAAGCTGATGACCGACGGCATCCTGCTCGCCGAGACGCAGAGCGATCCGCTCCTGCACGCCTACGACACGATCATCGTCGACGAGGCGCACGAGCGCAGTCTCAACATCGACTTCCTGCTCGGCCATCTGCGCCAGATCCTGCCGCGCCGGCCCGACCTGCGCGTCGTGGTCACGTCGGCGACGATCGACGCCGACCGCTTTGCCAACCATTTCGCGAGCGCGGCCGGCCCGGCGCCGGTGATCCAGGTTTCGGGGCGCCTTTATCCGGTCGAGATCCGCTGGCGGCCGTTCGTCGAGGGCCGCGACCACGACGTCGTCGACGCGATCGTCGAGGCCGTCGACGAGCTCTGGCGCGGCGAAGGTGCCGCCGGCTCCGGCGACGTCCTGGTCTTCCTCCCCGGCGAGCGCGAGATCCGCGACGCGGCCGAGCGGCTGAGGAAGCACCATCCGCCCGGCGTCGCGATCCTGCCGCTCTTCGCGCGCCTGTCGCAGCAGCAGCAGGACGAGGTGTTCGCGCCGCACAGCGCGCGCCGCATCGTGATCGCGACCAATGTCGCAGAGACCTCGCTCACCGTGCCCGGCATCCGCTACGTGATCGACGCCGGCACGGCGCGCATCAAGCGCTACAGCTATCGCAACAAGGTCGAGCAGCTGCCGATCGAGGCGGTAAGCCAGGCCGCGGCCAACCAGCGCGCGGGCCGCTGCGGCCGCCTTGCCGATGGCATCTGCATCCGCCTCTACGACGAGGCAGACTTCGCGGCGCGGCCGAAATTCACCGACCCGGAGATCGTGCGCTCGTCGCTCGCCGGCGTGATCCTGCGCATGCAGTCGCTAGGCCTCGGCAACGTCGAGGACTTCCCGTTCCTCGAGGCGCCGCCGAAGCGGGCGATCGCCGATGGCTGGCAGCTGCTCCACGAGCTCGGCGCGAGCGACGAACAGAACGCGATCACGGCCATCGGCCGCGAGCTTGCGCGCCTGCCGCTCGACCCGCGCATCGGCCGCATGATCCTGGCCGCACGCGATCGTCAGGCGCTCTCGGAAGTGCTTGTCATCGCCAGCGCCCTGTCGGTCCAGGACGTGCGCGACCGTCCGATCGAGCATCAGCAGGCCGCCGACCAGGCACACGTGAAGTTCGACGACGAGAAGTCGGAGTTCCTCGGCACGCTCAAGCTGTGGACATGGCTCGAGCAGTCGCGCGGCGGGCACGGCGAGCACCGGCTCTCGGCCAGGAAGCACGAGCAGCTTCTGCGCGAGAACTTCATCTCGCCGCGCCGCGTGCGCGAGTGGCGCGACATCCATTCGCAGCTTCTCGCCGTCGTCAACGAACACGGCTGGCGACTGAACGCGAGCGCGCCGACCTACGAGCAGCTGCACCTCGCGGTGCTCGCGGGCCTGCTCGGCAACGTCGGCTTCAAGAGCGAGGAAGACGAGTCGTATCTCGGTGCCCGCGGCATCCGCTTCTGGCGCCATCCGGGATCTCGCCTGTCGAAGAAGCCCGGCAAGTGGATCGTCGCCGCCGAGCTGGTCGAGACGACGCGGCTCTACGCGCGCGGCATCGCCAACATCGATCCGCGCTGGCTGCCGCCCATTGCCGGCCACCTGATCAAGACCCAGCTCCTCGAGCCGCACTGGGAGAAGAAGGCGGCCCAGGTGACGGCGCTCGAGCGCGCAACGCTGTATGGCCTCGTCGTCTACGCCAACCGCCGCGTCGATTTCGCCACCGTCGATCCGGTGGCGGCGCGCGAGATCTTCATCCGCGAAGCGCTCGTGAATGGCGACTGGGACACGAAGCTGCCGTTCGCCGCCGCCAACAGGAAGCTGATCGCGCAGGTCGAGGAGCTCGAGCACAAGGCGCGGCGCCAGGACGTGCTCGTCGACGACGAGCTCATCTTCGCCTTCTACGATCAGCAGTTGCCGCCCGATGTGCACGGCGGCGCGAGTTTCGAGCGCTGGTATCGCGAAGAGTCGAAGCGACAGCCCACGCTCCTGTGGCTCACTCGCGACGAGCTGATGCGCCACGAGGCCGCCGGCATCACGACTGCGGCGTTTC
>JBDTJD010000381.1:0-5100 GCA_039935975.1 Caldimonas sp. | reverse complement strand
CGCTGCCCGGCAGCCAGCGGGCGATGAAGTCGGCGCCGACCTTCAGGCCGCCGCTCGAGCCGACCGACTGGATGGTCGCGACACGTCCGGAGGCGATCGCTTCGTGTCCGGCGCCGAACAGAAGCTTTTGCGCCGCCGCGCGAAAGTTCGCCGCGCCCTCGATCGGCAGGTACGGCTTGGCCGCGCCGCGCGCGACCACCTGCTGCTCGGCCCGTCGCACCGAGTCGAGCACCGGGATGCGGCCGGCGTCGTCGAAGTAGATGCCGATCGACAGGTTGATCTTGTGGGGCCGGGGATCCTTCTGGAAGTCCTCGTTGAGGCTCAGGATCGGATCGCCGCCGAACGGCTCGACGTGCTCGAACATGGTCAGGCCGTGGCGGCGAGGGCCGCCTCGATGTCGCCCTTCAACGATTGCGGCGTGTCGTTCGGCGCGTAGCGCTTGAGCACCTTGCCGTCGCGCCCGACCAGGAACTTGGTGAAGTTCCACTTGATCGAGCGCGTGCCGAGGATGCCGGGAGCTTCGGCCGTGAGCCATTTCCAGAGCGCGTCGGCCTTGCCGCCGTTGACGTCGACCTTGCTCATCATCGGGAAGCTGACGTCGTAGTTCAGTTGGCAGAACGACGCGATCTCATCGTTCGCGCCGGGATCCTGGGCGCCGAACTGGTTGCTCGGGAAGCCGATCACCACCAGGCCCTGGTCGCGGTACGTGCGCCAGAGCTCCTCGAGGCCGGCGAATTGCGGCGTGAAGCCACACTTGCTCGCGGTGTTGACGATCAGCAGCACCTTGCCTTTCTGGGTCGCGAGATGTGCTGGCTTGCCGGCGATCGACATCGCCTCGAAGTCGTAGATGTCGTGTGCGGCAGCAGGCATGGGATCCTCGATCTCGGGGCGTTGACCGCGATGGTAGCGCCGCCCCTAGGCCGGACCGGGCGAGGCGTCGGGCGTCAGCGCGGCGAGCAGCGCGCCGGCGACGATGAGCCCGCCACCGAGCGCGAGCCGGCCGCTCAGGGTGCCGGCACCGAGAGCCAGCGCCGAGACCGAGGCGAACACCACCTCCGTGAGCATGACGACCGCCGTCCGATGCGCCGGCAGCCTTGCCGCGCCGTACTGCAGGGCAAGATTGCCGGCGATGAACGCGAAAGTGAGCGCCAGCGTGCCGAGCAGCCACGGCAGGGCGGGTGGTGGCACGGCGGCGATCGCGCCGGCGCCGTGGAGGCTCGTCGCCAGTCCGCCGGCGATCACGGCGCCGCCCGCGAACATGGCGAGCGCGCGCCCCGCCTCGGGACGCGCGGCCTCGCGGCGCAACATCACATTGTTGAACGCGAACGTCGCGCCGCCGACCAGTCCCAGCCAGTCGGCGAGCGTGACCGGCAGGGGCAGCCCTGCGCTCCAGCCGCCCGAGGCGGCCGTCGTCGCCGAGGGCCAGAGGACGATCGCCGCGCCGGCGGCGCCGAGCGCGATCCTGAGGGCCGCCGGACGGTCGAGCCGCTCGCCGAGGACGAGGCGGGCGAACACGACGGTCCAGACCGGCATCAGGTAGAAGAGCAGCACGACGCGGACGACGTCGCCGATGACGATCGCCCAGTTGAAGGTGGCGTTGGTGATGCCCGCGGCCAGCATCAGCAGCCAGAGCGCCGGCGTGCGCAGCAGCTGGCCCGGCGCCTGCGGCCGCGCGGCCGCGATCGCCAGCGAGGCGAGGGTGAAGACGATCGTCGTGGTCCAGAGGGGATGCAGGCCGGCCTCCTGCAAACGACGCATTGGCCACCACGACGTGCCCCAGACGAAGGCGTTGACGACGAGCGCCAGCGACGCCGCCCGCGTGACGCGCGCGCTCGCGCTCGACGCAGTCAATGCTTGTCGCGCCGGGCGATCGCGAGCAGGTGCTCGACCTCGCCGCGATGGACCACGCAGTTGCGCCGGTGCCAGGCTCGGATCATCCACATGGTCGTCGCGACGAGCACGCCGAAGACGGCGATCGACGAGAACGCCGTCAGGCCGAATCGAGTCATGCCGGTGTAGAAGGCGCCCAGGCCGAGGATGCACGCCTGTTCGTTGAAATTCTGGACCGCGATCGAGCGACCGGCGCCCATCAGGTTGGCGCCGCGGTGCTGGAGCAGGGCGTTCATCGGCACGACCAGGTAGCCGCCGATGGCGCCGAGCACGATCAGGAACGGCGCCGCGAGCCACGCGTTGGTGATGACGTTGAGGCCGACGACGAGCACGCCCATCACGATGCCGTAGGGGATCACCTTGGTCGCCTGGTCGAGCCGCACGCGCATCGAGGCGGCGATCGCGCCGGCGGCGGTGCCGATGGCGACGACGCCGACCAGCGACGAGGCCTGCGTCGTCGTGTAGCCGAGCGCGGCGGCGGCCCAGGCGAAGACGATCACGCGCAGGTTGCCGGAGACGCCCCAGAAGAGCGTCGTCGTCGCCAGCGAGATCTGGCCGAGCTTGTCGTTCCACAGGCGCGCGTTGCAGCTCGAGAAGTCGCGCACGAGGGTGCCGACATGGCGCGAGATCGGCTGCAGGGGCGCCTCGGTGCGCGGGATGCGCAGGTTGAAGAGCGCGGCGATGACGTAGAGCACGACGATGACGGCGATCGCGGCCTCGGGCGCGGTCGAGATGCCGGTGTCGATGATCGGGAGGTCGAAGGCGAGCAGGTGCTGCGACACGACGTGGCCGAGGAGCTGCCCGCCAAGCAGCACGCCGAAGATGATCGACAGGATGGTGAGGCCCTCGATCCAGCCGTTGGCCTTGACGAGCTGCGAGTTGGGCAGGAGCTCCGTGAGGATGCCGTACTTGGCCGGCGAATAGGCGGCGGCACCGAGGCCGACGATGCCGTATGCGAGCAGCGGGTTCGTGCCGAACAGCATCAGCAGGCAGCCGACGATCTTGATCGTGTTCGAGATCAGCATCACCGTGCCCTTGGGCACGGCGTCGGCAAAGGCGCCCACCAGCGGGGCGAGAATGACGTAGAAGAGCGCGAACATCGGCGTCAGCGCCGGCACGTGCCATGACGGCGCGCCGCTCGTTCGAAGCAGTTCGATCGCGGCGACCAGCAATGCGTTGTCTGCCAGCGAGCTGAAGAACTGCGCCGACATGATGATGTAGAAGCCTTTTTTCATTCGCTTCCCGGCGCGCGAGTCGGCACTGGCGACCGACCCTGTCTCCCTTTGCGCGCGGTTTATAGCACGCGGTTTTTTGACCTTTCCCGCGAGATGACGAGCGGCGGATGTGGCTGGCAGAATCGGCGCATGCCGCGGCCGATCGAAGCGCTCGTCCACCTCGACGCCCTGGCCACCAATCTCGACGTCGCCCGGCGCGCGGCTGCCGGCGCGAGGGTCTGGGCCGTCGTCAAGGCCGATGCCTACGGACACGGCATCTCCAACGTCTTCCCCGCGCTCAGTCGCGCCGACGGCTTCGCCCTTCTCGACCTCGCCGAAGCCGAGCGCGTGCGCGAGCTCGGCTGGCGCGGCCCGGTCCTGCTGCTCGAAGGCTGCTTCGACGGACGCGATCTCGAAGCGTGTTCGCGCCTGAATCTCTGGCATGTCGTGCACAGCGCGGCGCAGATCGACCTGCTCGCGACGCTGAAGACCGACAGGCCGCACCACGTCTTCCTGAAGCTCAACAGCGGCATGAACCGGCTCGGCTTCGCGCCCGGGAGCTTTCGTGCGGCATGGCATCGCCTCGACGCGCTCGCCCAGGTCGAGACGATCACGCTGATGACGCATCTGGCCAATGCCGACGCCGCCGCGCCGTCGATGGTCGAGCCGGCCCTCGCCGCGTTCGAGGAGGCGACGCGCGACCTGCCCGGCGACCGGTCCGTCGCCAACAGCGCCGCGACGCTGCGCTTGGGAACGCGCCTGAGCGCGGTCGGTGCGTCGTGGGTCCGGCCCGGCATCCTGCTCTACGGTTCGTCGCCCGACCATCCGGCGCACAGCGCGGCCGACTGGGGCCTCGCTCCGGCGATGACGCTGCGCACGCGCCTGATCGCCACGCAGCAGCTCGCCGCCGGCGAGAGCGTCGGCTACGGCAGCAGCTTCACGGCCGATCGGCCAATGCGCATCGGCGTCGCGGGCTGCGGCTATGCCGACGGCTACCCGCGCCTCGCGCCGGGGACGAACGCGAGCGGTACGCCGGTGCTCGTCGACGGCGTGCGCACGCGCACGGTCGGCCGCGTCTCGATGGACATGATCACCGTCGACCTCGACGGTCTCGCCGCCGCCGGCGTGGGCAGCGAGGTCGTGCTGTGGGGCCGGGCCAGCAGCGGCAGCATGCTCTCGATCGACGACGTCGCCGCGGCCGCGGGCACCGTCGGCTACGAGCTGATGTGCGCTCGAGCGCCGCGCGTGCCCGTCAGGGCCGTGGCGTGATCGAGGTCGACGAGTCCGAGGTCGAGATCACGGCCGTGCGCGCGCAGGGCGCGGGCGGTCAGAACGTCAACAAGGTCTCGAGCGCGATCCATCTGCGCTTCGATGTCGCCGCGTCGTCCCTGCCGGAGCCGGTGAAGGCACGTCTCCTCGGCCGCGCCGACCGGCGCCTTAGCGACGACGGCGTCCTCGTCATCAAGGCGCAGCGCCATCGAACCCAGGAGGCGAACCGGCGCGATGCGCTGGCGCGGCTCAACGAGCTCGTCGCGAGCGCCGCCGAGGTGCCGAAGACGCGCCGGCCGACGCGGCCGACGCGCGCCTCGAAGGAGCGCCGTCTCGAAGGCAAGAGCGTGCGCGCACAGGTCAAGGTCGGGCGGGCGAAGGTCGTCGACTGACAAGGAGCGGCCAGCAGCGACTCATTTCTGCATCGCGATCGCAGGGTCCCGGCGGGGGACAATCGAGAAATGGCCCGCGAGAAATCGATCTACGTCTGCACCGAGTGCGGCGGCACGAGCGCGAAATGGCTCGGCAAGTGCCCGCAGTGCGAGGCCTGGAACACGCTCGTCGAGTCGGTCGCCGACAGCACCGCGAAACCGCGCTACGCGCAGCCGACGCGCGGCCTGGTGGCGGGCGAGGCGGTCATGACGCTGGCCGAGATCGACGCCACCGACGCCGAGCGTCAGCCGACCGGCATCGAGGAGTTCGACCGCACGCTCGGCGGCGGCATCGT
>JBDTJD010000380.1:0-5358 GCA_039935975.1 Caldimonas sp. | reverse complement strand
GGCTGGACGCAGCTGCTCGAGATCGCCGGCAACTGCGCCGCGATCACGGAGCGCAGCTTCGGCGTGCCCGACGGCGTCAACAACGGCCAGTTCGGCGTCGGCCTGGTGATCGACTTCTTCGGTCTCGCCGGAAAGTACTCGGGCTTTCCGGTCGAGTTCGCCTACCCCAACGTGACCGCGGTGGTGCCCGCGAACATCGGCCTCGTCACCGGGGCCAAGAACGCCGCCGAGGGCAGGCGCTTCATCGCCTACACGCTGTCGCTCGAGGGCCAGCAGCTGCTCTACGACCCGAAGATCTCGCGCCTGCCGATCCTGCCGCCGTCGGCCATGGGCGGCAAGACGCCCCCGGGCTATCCGAACCCGTTCGAGATCGCCAAACGGGCGAAGGTGCAGTTCGATTCCGATCTGTCGGAGTCGCGCTACAACGTCGTGTCGTCGATGTTCGACCAGACCATCACCTTCCGCCTGAAGGAGCTGCAGGCAGCCGCGAAGGCGATCCACGAAGCCGAGGCGGCGCTGGCGAAGAAGCCGAACGCGCAGGCCGCGGCCCTCGTGAAACAGGCGCGAGACGCTGCGTTCTCGCCGGTCGTCGGCCCCCAGATGGCCGGCGACAAGGGCTTCCTCGAGGTCTTCACCGCGAACAAGAAGAACGCCGCCGCGAACAAGCAGGTCACGGGCCTCGAGGATCGCTGGAACTCGCAGGCGCGCGAGAACTACGCCAAGGCGAAGACGCTCGCCGAGCAGGCGCTCGGCATGGTTCGCTGATCCGGCACGTGCGACGCGCGTGAACGCCCGGTCCGCAGCTGCAGTGGGCCTGCCGCGGCCGATGCAGGCAGCCGGCGTCGGCACGGGCGTGTGGCTCGCCGGCGCGCTGGTGCTCGTCTTCCTGCTGCTGTTCCTGGTGCTGCCGGTCGGGCGGGTCTTCGTCACCGCCTTCGTCGAGGCCGACGGCACGCCGACGCTCGGCCACTTCTCGGCCTTCTTCGGCCAGGGCCTGATGCGCGAGTCGTTCTTCAACAGCCTCTACGTCGCCGGCCTGTCGACGCTCTTCGCGGCGCTGATCGCGGTGCCGCTGGCGTACTTCACGGTGCGCTTCGACTTCCGCGGCGCCGCGTTGATCCAGACACTCGGCGTGCTTCCCCTCGTGATGCCGCCGTTCGTGGGCGCGGTGGCGCTGCAGCTGATCTTCGGCCGCTCCGGGTCGGTCAACCTGCTCCTCGGCGACGCCTTCGGCATCTCGCTGCCGATCATGGACGGGCTGGGCGGCGTCGTCTTCGTCGAGTCGATCCACTACTTCCCGTTCATCCTCCTCAACCTCACGGTCGCGCTGCGCAACATCGACGGCGCGATGGAGGAAGCGGCACTCAACCTCGGCTGCCGCGGCCTGCGCCTGTTCCGCCGGGTCGTCTTCCCGCTCGCCATGCCCGGCTTCGTGGCCGGCGCATCGTTGGTGTTCGTGAAGGTCTTCGATGATCTCGGCACGCCGCTCGTCCTCGGCCAGACCAACCTGCTCGCGCCGCAGGCCTACCTGCGCATCACGCAGGTCGGGCTCGAGGACCCGCTCGGCTACGTGATCAGCGTGATCATGATCGTCTTCTCGATTGCCGCGATGGCGGTCTCCGCGGGCGTGCTGCGCGGCCGGGACTACGCGACCCTGCAAAAGGGCGGCTCGGGTGTGCGGCGACGCCGTCTCGGGCCGCTCGGCGCGTTTGCCGCCTACGGCTGGATCGGCCTCGTCCTGCTGCTCGTGCTCTCGCCGCACATTGGCGTGCTGCTCCTGTCGTTCGCGAAGGTCTGGAGCTTCTCGCCGCTGCCCGACGCCTACACCCTGGCGCACTACGCCACCGTGTTCGAAGACTCGAGCGGCATGATCCGCAATACCCTCGTCTACTGCGGCCTGGCCGCCGGGCTGGACGTGGTCCTCGGCGTCACCATCGCCTACCTCATCTTCCGCACCAAGCTGCCGGCGCGGCGCTGGCTCGACGGCATCGCGACCGCGTCGCTCGCCGTGCCCGGCATCGTGCTCGCCATCGGCTACCTGCGACTTTTCAGGGGCATGACCGTCCCCGGCACCGACACGCTCCTCACCTCGACCTGGGTGGTCATCATGCTGGCCTATGCGGTGCGGCGGCTGCCCTATGCGCTGCGCGCCTGCGTGGCCGCGCTGCAGCAGGTTCACGTGTCGCTCGAGGAAGCAGCGGAGAGCCTGGGCGCGACCAAGCTGCGCACGATCCGCCGCGTGCTGGTGCCGCTGATGGCCGGCGGCATCCTCGCCGGCTTCGTCACCAGCTTCATCACCGCGGCCGTCGAGCTGTCGGCGACGATCCTGCTGACGTCGTCGGAGTCGCAGGCGCCGATGAGCTACGGCATCTACCTCTACATGCAGAGCGTCTCGGGCCGCGGACCGGGCGCCGCGCTCGGCGTCCTCGCCGTCGTCGTCGTCGCGATCGGCACCTACGCGTCATACCGCATCGCCGAGCGCACCGGCAACCGCTTCGCGAGCGCGAAGCCGTGAACCCGATGACGGCACAGCCAGGAGCCCCGATGAAGAAGGTGCGTGTCGAGTGCCGTCACATCGGCCTCTCGTTCGGGTCGACCGAGGTGCTGCGCGACGTCAGCATCGACGTCGAGCCCGGCGAGTTCTTCGCGCTCCTGGGCCCCTCGGGCTCGGGCAAGAGCACGCTGCTGCGGCTGATCGCGGGCTTCAACCAGCAGCAGCACGGCAGCGTCCTCGTCGACGGCGTCGACGTCGGCCGCCAGCCGCCCTGGCAGCGCAACGTCGGCATGGTGTTCCAGAGCTACGCGCTCTGGCCGCACCTCACCGTGCATGACAACGTCGCCTTCGGTCTCGTCGAGCGCAAGGTGGCGAAGGCCGAGCGCGAGCGCCGAGTGCAGGCCGCGCTCGAGCTCGTCGGCCTCGCCGACTACGCCGGGCGACGTCCGAACCAGCTTTCCGGCGGCCAGCAGCAGCGCGTGGCGCTGGCCCGCACGATCGTCATCGAGCCGCAGGTGCTGCTGCTCGACGAGCCGCTCTCCAACCTCGACCGCACGTTGCGCGTGCAGATGCGCCAGGAGCTGCTGTCGATGCAGCGGCGGCTGGGCCTGACGACGATCTTCGTCACCCACGACCAGGAAGAGGCGATGAGCACGGCCGACCGCATGGCCGTCCTCGACCAGGGCGTCGTCCAGCAGGTGGGCACGCCGGCCGAGCTCTACGACCGGCCCGTGAACGCATTCGTGGCGGGCTTCGTCGGCACCATGAACATGCTGCCGGCGACCGTCACGGCGCAATCGGGCGATACGGCGACGATCGAGATCGAGGGCGTCGGCTCGCTTGACGTGAGCGACGCCGCCGCGGCTTCGTCAGCTTCATGGCCCGCCATGCCGGCTCCGACGCTGGCGAGCTTTCGTCCCCACTCCTTGCGCATCTCCGAACCGTCGACGCCGCAGGCCTCGACCGGCCTGCGAATGGCCGGCGTCGTGGAGGCAGCCGAGTTCCTCGGCGAGGTCACGCGCTACCGCACCCGCGTCGGCAGCCACGCGCTCACGGTCGACCAGACCCACGAGCCCGGCTCCCGGCTCTTCGCGGCGGGCGAGACGATGCACCTCACGCTGGAGCCGGACCGCGTTCGTCTGCTGTCGCGTTGATGCAGCCCCGACCAGACGTTCGCTGTCGCCCCGTTGTTTCGGTTCGGCGACTTACTTCAGCGCGGCCGGCGTCGAGAACGGCCTGGAGGCATCGACGACGAACATGATCAGCGCGGTCAGAGGAATGGAGCCGCTGTTGAAGACCTGCATCGCCATTCCGGGCTCGTGTCCGTTCAGGCCCTGTCCGGCTTCGAGCCGCACGACGCCCTGCGGCGTCCTCTGTCCGAGCTCGCCTTCGACGACATAGAAGGCCTCCGACCCCGGATGCGAATGCACCGGCGTCTCGGATCCCGGCGGCCCGGTTCCTTCGTTCACGCGCAGCAGGTATTCGCTGGCCTCGACGCTGGGCACGGGGCCGATCTCGGCCAGCTTGACGCCACCCGGCGTGGACGCGTCCTTGGCGCCGAGCGTCAGGACCCACACCTTGCCGGCGGCTTCGACGATCAGCGAGGTCGTCGTCTCGTATCGCACCGACGCCGGGTTCCAACCGTCCGGACCGACCGCGGCCTTCGCGTCGGACAGGGTCGCAAACGTCTCGACCCGCCAGTAGAGCGGTCCGGCGGGCAGCGTCTTGATCTTCTTCTGGGCGAGCGGCTTGACCGTGTAGGGCGCCGGGGCGGCAAACGCGGTACCCACCCAGACGCTCGCGCCCAGCGAGAAGGCCAGGGAGGCCAAGAGATGTCTGCAGAGCCTGTGCCGGTTCATGTTCTCTCCCGATTCGAATCACCAGAAGGTCGCGGGTGCGACCGGAAGTTGCGAAACTACCCGTCCGCTCGCAAGGAGTCCCTCTCGGGCGGTGAGATTTCGATGAGGAATCGATGACACAGGGTTCCGAGACCTCGATCAGGACAGTCGAAGAGGCGGCGCAGGTGCCGTTGCAGGTCGGCGCATGGCAGGTCGCGCCCGACTTGAACCAGATTGCGCGCGGCGATCTGGTCGTCGCCCTGGAGCCCAAGGTCATGGCGCTGCTCGTGCTGCTCGCCGGTCGTCCGGGGGAGGTCGTGAGCCGCGACGACCTGCTGGCTGCCGTCTGGCCGGGGGTCGTCGTCGGCGACAACGCCTTGACCCAGGTCGTCATCAAGCTGCGCAAGGCGCTCGGCGACACGGCGCGGGAGCCGACCTATGTGCAGGCGATCGCGAAGAAGGGCTATCGCCTGATCGCATCGGTTACTGCGGGGACCGGCGCGACGACGGTGGGCGCTTCTTGGCCGCATTCGCCGCATCGACCCGCTGCACCGGCGCCGCCGGCTTCCGCGCAGTCGCCGGCCCGGCTCCGGGCGCGAACGTGGTGGCTCGCGGGCGCGCTCGCCACGGTGGGCGGGGTGATCATTGCCGCCTACCTGTCCACGGCGGGCCCGTCGGTCACCGCCGCGAGGCCGGATGACCGCGACTCGAGCGCCCTGCCGCCCACCGTCGCAGTCCGTCCGTTCAACGAGATCGATGCCGGCCCGGACCCTGCGGGCGTGGCGCGTGCGATCAGCGCCGATCTGATGACCGACCTCTCGAAGGTCTCGGGCATCCGCGTGATCAACGGCGTGGGCCCGCCGGCCTCCGGCGTCGCGGGCGAGCCGTCGCGCTACGTGCTGACGGGCACCGTGCAGCACGAAGGCGACCGGCTTCGCCTCAACGTGCTGCTCACGGAAGCAGCGTCGGGGCGCCCGGTCTGGTCGGAGCGCTACGAGCGCCGCATCACGGACCTGTTCAGCCTCC
>JBDTJD010000379.1:0-2711 GCA_039935975.1 Caldimonas sp. | reverse complement strand
GTCATCGGGCCGGGCGTGTCCTGGGTGTGCGAGATCGGCACGATGCCGTCGCGGCTCATCCGGCCGACCGTCGGCTTGAGCCCGACCAGGCCGCAGATCGACGCCGGCGAGACGATCGAGCCGTCGGTCTCGGTGCCGACGCCGAGCGGCGCAAGCCCGGCCGCGAGCGCCGCCGCGGTGCCCGAGCTCGAGCCGCTGGTGTTGCGGTCGAGCGCATAGGGATTGCGCGTCAGGCCGCCGCGCGCGCTCCAGCCGCTCACCGAGCGGGTCGAGCGGATGTTGGCCCACTCGCTCAGGTTGGTCTTGCCGAGGATCACCGCGCCGGCGTCGCGCAGGCGCTTGACGACATGGGCGTCGCGCGGCGCACGCACACCGTCGAGAGCGAGCGAGCCGGCGCTCGTGCTCATGCGATCGAACGTGGCGATGTTGTCCTTCACCAGCACCGGCAGGCCGTGCAGCGGCCCGCGCACCTTGCCGGCCTTGCGCTCGGCATCGAGCGACTTCGCGATCGCGATCGCGTCGGGGTTGAGTTCGATGACGCTGTGCAGCTTCGGCCCGGAGCGGTCGATCGCCGCGATGCGCGCCAGGGCATCGCGCACGAGACGCTCCGAGGTCACGCGCCCGGCGGAAATCGCCTGCGCGAGTTCGACGGCGCCGGGTTGTTCGGCGGCGAGCGACGTCGCCGGGCTTCGGGAAGCGGCCATGAGGGAGCCCTCGAATGCGAGCAGCGACGCCGAGGTCAGGAGGAGCGCGCGTCGCTGCATGGAACGGGGAAGGAGCGCTTCAGCCGATGCGCTCGGCGTCGTAGCCCTGATCGCGCATCGCGGCGAGGATCTTCTCGATGTGCGCCGTGCCGCGCGTCTGCACCACGACCTCGATCTGGACCCGCTCGACCGAGAGCGAGGAGAAGGCGCGCTGGTGCTGGACTTCGTCGATGTTGGCACCGAGCCGGGCCAGCAAGGCGGCGACGTCGGCAAGCGCGCCCGGCACGTCGCGCACGTCGACGCGCAGCCGGGCGAGCCGGCCCGACTTGACCATGCCGCGCTCGATGATCTCGGCCAGCACGAGCGGCTCGATGTTGCCGCCGCACAGGACGAGCCCGACCTTGCGCCCGGCGAAGCGCGCGCGATCCTTCAGCAATGCCGCGAGGCCGACGGCGCCGGCGCCCTCCACGACCGTCTTCTCGATCTCGAGCAGCATCAGCATCGCCTGCTCGATGTCGTCTTCGGAGACGAGGACGACGTCGTCGACCAGCGCGCGGATGATCGGCAGCGTCAGCACCCCCGGCGACTTGACGCCGATGCCGTCGGCGATCGTCGCCTGGCCGCACTCCTGGCGGCCGTCGTGCATCGCGTTCCAGGCCGCCGGAAAGCGCTCGGTCTGGACACCGACGAGGCGCACGTCGGGCCGGATCGCCTTGGCGGCCGTCGCCATGCCGGCGATCAGGCCGCCGCCGCCGATCGCGACGACGAGCGTGTCGATCGCCGGCTGCTGCGCGAGCATCTCGAGCGCAACCGTGCCCTGGCCGGCGATGACGTCGCGATCGTCGAACGGATGGACGACGATGCGCCCGCGCTCGGCCGCGAGCGCAAGGCCGGCGACGCGCGCGTCCTCGAAGGTGTCGCCCTGCAACACGACCTCGGCGCCGAAGCCGCGCGTGTTCTCCACCTTCACGCTCGACGCGAAGCGCGGCATCACGATCGTCGCCGCGATGCCCATGCGCTCGGCGTGGTACGCGACCGCCTGGGCGTGGTTGCCGGCCGAGACCGCGAGCACGCCGCGCGCACGCTCCTCGGGCGTGAGCTGGGCCATCTTGTTGAAAGCGCCGCGCTCCTTGAACGAGGCCGTGAACTGCAGGTTCTCGAACTTCAGGAACACCTCGCAGCCGCAGATCGTCGAGAGCGTGCGCGAGGCGAGGCAGGGCGTCGCGCCGATCTCGCCGTCGAGCCGCGCAGCGGCGTCGCGCACGTCGTCGATCGTGAGTCCGGCAGTTGCGATTTCCATCACGCCATTGTCGCCGCACGATGTGTCGCGCCGCGCGGGCCGCCGCAGAATCACGTCGAACGCGACGCCCGATCGCGCGCCCCCAGCGCTTCGCCCCGGAGCCTCGATGCCGCCCTGGTCCCGCTCGATCGTCGCCTGTGCCGCCTTCGCGCTGCCGATGCTCGCGTCCAGCCAGGTCGCGATGCTGCGGCCGGGCGCGGCAGGCCCCGGACCGGCCACGGTCGCCGCGGCGCTCAAGCCCGACGGCCAGATGCGCTACGCCCTCGGCGCGGGAGCCAGCTACTCGTCGAGCACGCTCGCCAGTGCCGCGAGCGTCAACCTCGGCGCCGAGAGCGCGGTGGCGACGACCGAGGCCCGCTGGCGCTTCGGCGGCAAGGCGCTCTGGTCACGCACCGTCGGCGAGGCGGGGAGCGAGGGCGTGACGCTGCTCCTCACCCAGGAGTCGCAGCACCGCTGGAACGGTCGCACCTGGCTGCGCGAGAAGCTCTCGGTGCTGCCGGGCCTGCGCGCCGGCGAGAGCATGCGGACGACGCTCGAGACCGGCCTTGCGATCGCCGCGTCGCCGTTGTGCAGCATCAGTCTCGGCGTCCTGCAGCGCTATGACGGCAATGCGGCGGCAAAGAACGGCGATCCCGAGTTCGTCACCGCGATCCACCTCAGGTTGCCGTAGCCGGACTTCGCCGGACAGCGTCAAGGCGGGCGGGCGT
>JBDTJD010000378.1:0-3523 GCA_039935975.1 Caldimonas sp. | reverse complement strand
GGCGCCAACGTGCTCGATTCAGGCGCGCCCTGGTACGACACCTACGAGACGCGTGACGGCAGGCACGTCGCGGTCGGTGCGATCGAGCCGAAGTTCTTCGCCGAGCTCGTTGCCCGGCTCGGCCTCGACACGTCGCTCGTCGCGCAGCAGAACGATCGCGCGACGTGGCCGCGGCTGCGCGAGAAATTGGCATCGCGCTTCCGGGAGCGGACGCGAGAAGAATGGGTCGCCGCCTTCGAGGGCTCGGACGCATGCCTTGCGCCCGTCCTCACCTTTGCCGAGTCACGCGTCCATCCGCACGTCGTCGCGCGCTCGGGCAGCGTCTCGCTGGGCGGCGTCGATCAGCCCGCGCCGGCGCCACGCTTCGGGCGCACGCCGGGCGTTGCGCGCTCGCCGCCTCCGGAACGCGGCCAGGGCGGCGCGGACGCGCTCGCCGACTGGGGCTTCGACGCGACGGAGACCGAAGCGCTCTGCGCCCTCGGCGTCGGCATCGCGCGCTAGCTCGCCGCAACCAGCGACCAGCGACCCTCGGCTTCGTCGGCGCGGCGCTCCGCCTGCAGCTTCAGGAGGTGTGCGGTGAGCGAGCGCATCGCCATCGGGTGCAGCTTGACGGGAACATCAGCGTAGACGGCCGCGAGCAGCTCGGGTGCAGGCGCCGGTCCGAGCTCGTGGAGGGCCGTGATGACCTTGGCTTCGCGCTTCAGGCGATGCTCGACGATCGCGGCCATCGCCTCGCGCGGCCGCGCCATGAGGAAGCCGTGGCCAGGCGCGAGCCAGTCGAGGTCGAGGTCGAGGAGCGAGCGCAGCGACGCCAGGTAGACGGCCATGTCGCCGTCGGGCGGGTTGATGACGACCGTGGAGGCCTGCATCACGTGGTCGCCGGTGAAGAGGGTCTTCTCCTCTTCGAGCAGGTAGCAGAGATGGTTGCTTGCGTGGCCGGGGGTGTGGATGACCGTGAGGTGGGTCGACTCGCCGAGCGCGATGCGTTCGCCGCCGCGCAGTGTCACGTCGGCGGCGAAGGTCGGATCCTGCCATTCGGAGTGCAGCGGCGAAAGGCCGAGCACGGTGGCACCCGTGCGGGCCTTCAGTGCGAGCGTGGCGGGCGAATGGTCGTTGTGAGTGTGGGTGACGAAGATGCGATCGATCGGCCCGGGTGCGGCCGCGACGATCGCATCGACGTGGGCGTCGAGCGCCGGCCCGGGATCGATCACCGCCCAGCTGTTGCCGTCGCCGTCGCCCTCGCCGACGAGATACGTGTTGGTGCCCGGCCCGGTCATCACGCTGCCGTTGCCGGCGCTGACGCGGATCACCCGCTGCGAGAGCCGCACCGGCCGGTCGGTGACGATGTCGTACGAGCCGTGGCCGTGGCCTGCCGGGTCGATCCGGCCGAGCTCGGCCCACGCATGCTCCTCGGGCAGGACGGGCCGATAGCCATCCCGGCCGTTCGCGACGCGCGGCATCACGAGCGCGACCTCGCGCGGTGACGCGGCCCAGGCCATGGCCTCGCGCACCGTCGCGAATCGGGCCACGGTCTCGAGCGACTTCTGCGTCGGCGTCAGCATCTTCAGCGACGCACTGCGCGCGAGCGCTTCGGCCGGCGTGATCCAGAGCTGCTCGACCAGCTCGGCACCGTCGTGGGCAGCAGTCTGGGCTTCGGGCGCCGCGGCGATGAAGAAACGCGTATCGAAGCGCTTGGCACGCCCGAGCGGCGTGAGCCAGTGACTCAGATAGACGAGCCGGTCGACGGCCAGGCGCAAGCCTTCGCTTGCGCAGAAGTCGGCGACGCTCTGCTCGCAGCGATGGAGGGCGCCGCGCCACGGACCGAGCCGGGCCGCGTCGGCGCCGTCGAGGTCGACCAGCGCCTCACCGCCAGCGCGCGCGAACAGCAGCCCCGACTCCTCGAAGCACTCGCGCACCGCCGCCACGTAGTAGTCGAGGCCGCCCACCGTCAGGCCGAGCCGGCGGCTCGCCTCGACATCGTCGAGGCCGTGGCAGCACGGGTGCGCGCCGGCATCGCCCTTGTCGACGATGCCGCCGGGGAAGACCCAGGCGTTGCTGTTGTGGTCGCCCCGCTCGGCGCGGCGCGAGAGCAGCACCTCGATGCCGTTGGGGCCATCGCGGACGACGACGATCGTCGCCGCAGGCCGGGGCGGCCGCTCCGCGCCGCGCTCGGCGCTGGGCGCGGGGAATGCGGAAGCGTCGGTACCGGCGCCGGAAATCGAAGGGGGATTCGAAGGGGACACGAGGAACTGGGCGGTGCAGCGACGTTCGAGTTTGACACGCCGACCCTCGATCGCGGGGTCGGATGGGTCCGACACGGCAGGGGTCGTGCTCCCGACATCCGGTCAGCGACTCGACCTATCGGCAGGGCGTGTCGGTCGGTGGAAGATTGCCCTGCCTCATCAATGCATGCGCCGCGTGCGCCAGGAGTCTTCCATGCTTCACTATGCCGTCGTCTTCTTCGTGATCGCGCTGATCGCCGCGCTCTTCGGTTTTGGTGGCATCGCCGCCGGTGCCGCCGGCATCGCCAAGATCCTGTTCGTGGTGTTCATCATCCTCGCCATCGCCACCTTCCTCTTCGGCCGCAATCGCGGCGCCTAGCCAGGCACAGCGTCACGAGGCCGAGGGCCTTGCTCGCGTCACGCGAGCGAGGCCCTTCGCCTATTGCTGCGGCGGCTGCGGTTCGGGCGGCAACAGGCCCAGCGCAGCGAGCGTCGCGACAGCCGCGGCCGGGGCACGCTCCTTGGCGCCGCTGATGTAGAACATGAACACGTCCCGCGGCCCACTGGGCGCGGCCCCCGCCGCCTCGATGCGTGGCAGGTCTGCCGGTTCCCTGCCATCTGACCACTGGCGCGCAGCGTCGGCCCAGGCGGCGATCCGGCCGGGTGCGTAGCCGCTCGCATTCGACGATTCGCTCCGCATCAGGCGGGCGTAGACGAAATCGGCCGTGGTGTCGGCGAACGACGGGTAGTCGTCCGAGTCCGCAAAAACGGTGGCGACAGCGTGTCGGCGCGCCAGCGCCAGGTAGTCGGCGCTCATGAAGCTCGGGTGGCGCACCTCCATCGCATGGCGCAGCGGCATCGAGCCGACCTTGCCGGGGAGCAGGTCGAGGAACGCGCCGAAATCGTCGGCGTCGAAGCTCTTGCTGGTCGCGAACTGCCAGACGATGGGACCGAGCTTCGGACCGAGTTCCGCCAGGCCGCTCTGAACGAACCGCTGCACCGACTCGCCCGCTTCGGCCAGCACGCGGCGGTTGGTCGCGAAACGGGTTGCCTTGACGGCGAAGACGAAACCCTGGGGCGTCGCATCGCGCCACTTGGCAAAGCTGGCCGGGCTCTGCGTGCGGTAGTAGGTGGCGTTGATCTCGATCGCGGTGACGCGGCGGCTCAGGTAGCCGAGCTCGTCGACCTTCTTCAGACCCGGTGGATAGAAGGTCTCGCGCCAGGGCTCGTAGACCCAGCCACCGACGCCGACATGGATTCGAGCGGACGCTTTCGCCATCCGCGGAACGCTATCACGTCAT
>JBDTJD010000377.1:0-4086 GCA_039935975.1 Caldimonas sp. | reverse complement strand
CTTGATGAAGCCCGCACGCAGCATGAGCCGGTGGCTCGCGACCTCGGCGTCGGCCGGGGCTTCCTTCAGGGTGGAGACGAAGAACTGGCTGGCTTTCATCGGCGATGCGTGGGCGCGTTGAGCGTTCGCGTGCCGCCGGAATTCATCGAGCGCCGGTCGGCCGAAGGGCGCGAGGGTTTTCTTCGCGTCATGCCGGTGCAATAATCGGACAACGCAAGAATCGAGGTTGATTATGCTCGACCGTGATGGGTTCAGACCCAACGTCGGCATCGTCCTGCTCAACCCGAGGAACCAGGTGTTCTGGGGCAAAAGGATACGCACCCACTCCTGGCAGTTCCCGCAAGGGGGCATCAATTTCGGCGAGACGCCCGAGCAGGCGATGTTCAGGGAGCTTCAAGAGGAAGTGGGGCTCCTCCCGGACCACGTCCGCATCGTCGCGCGCACGCGCGACTGGCTTCGCTACGAGGTGCCGACGCACTTCATCCGTCGCGACGCGCGCGGCCACTACCGCGGCCAGAAGCAGATCTGGTTCCTGCTCCAGCTCACCGGCCGCGACTGCGACATGAACCTGCGCGCGACCGACCATCCCGAATTCGACGCCTGGCGCTGGAACGACTACTGGATCCCGCTCGATGTCGTCATCGAGTTCAAGCGTGGCGTCTACCAGATGGCGCTCACCGAGCTCGCGCGCTTCCTGCCGCGCGGCGCCCAGCACAACCGCTATCTGCGCTCGGGCCTGCGTTCCCATCATCGCGAAGAAGCGCCCGAGCATTACCGGCGCATGGAAAGCGCCTCGTCGAACAGCGAGCATTTCTCCGTCGTGACGTCGGGCGACGCGGGCCTGCCGACGGCGCCGGCGGAGTTGCTCGAGCCGACGATGCCTGCCGAGCTGATCGATCTGCCGCCGTCGGAGAGTCCACCGATCTGAGGCGCCCTGTTCACGCGAGCACGAAGTTGTCGCGATGGATCAGCTCGGGCTCGCTGACGAAGCCTAGCGATCGCGCGATCTCGGACGAGGGCTTTCTCGCGATCAGGCGCGCCTCGGCGCTGCCGTAGTTGCTCAGGCCCCGGCCGATCTCCTCGCCGCTTGCACGCCGCACGGCGATCACGTCGCCACGGTGAAAATCGCCCTCCACGCTGACGACGCCGATCGGCAGGAGGCTCTTGCCGCCGTCGCGCAGCTTGGCCGCCGCACCGTCGTCGACGACGACCGCGCCGCGCAGCTGCAAGTGATCGCTGATCCATTGCTTGCGCGCCGCGACCTTGGGCGTCGTCGCGACAAGCGCGGTGCCGATGCTTTCGCCGGCGGCCAGGCGCAAGAGGACATCCGGCTCGCGCCCCGAGGCGATCACCGTGCCGGCCCCGCTGCGCGCCGCGCGCTTGGCCGCGAGGATCTTCGTGAGCATGCCGCCGCGGCCGATCGACGAGCCGGCGCCGCCGGCCATGCGCTCGAGATCGACGCTGCCGGCGTCGGCCCGCTCGATCAGCCGAGCGCCCGGATCGACGCGCGGGTCGGACGAAAAAAGGCCGCTTTGGTCGGTGAGAATCACCAGCGCGTCGGCGTCCAGCAGATTGGCTACGAGCGCCGCAAGCGTGTCGTTGTCGCCGACCTTGATCTCGTCGTTGACGACCGTGTCGTTCTCGTTGATCACCGGCACCACACCCAGGCCGAGCAGCGTCACGAGCGTCGACCGGGCGTTGAGATAGCGCTCGCGATCGGCGAGGTCGGCGTGAGTGAGCAGCACCTGCGCACTGCCGATGCCGTGCGAGCGAAGTGCGGATTCATAGATCTGAGCCAGGCCCATCTGGCCGACCGCTGCGGCGGCCTGCAGTTCGTGCACCGCGCGTGGTCGTGACGACCAGCCGAGCCGTTTCATGCCTTCGGCGATGGCGCCACTCGACACCATGACCAGCTCGCGCTTCTGACGGACGAGCTCGGCCATCTGCCGGCACCAGCCGCCGACGGCCTCCGCGTCGACGCCGCGGCCTTCGTTGGTGACGAGGCTGGAGCCGACCTTGACGACGATCCGGCGCGCCCCGCGCATGACCTCGCTCATCGGGACGCGTCGGCCTCCGTCGCGTCGAAGCGCGGATCGGGCTCGACCGGCGCCGGGTTCGCGAGCGCCGCGACGTGGTCGTAGATGGCGCGCACCAGCGGCTCGCAGCCTTCGCGCGTGAGCGCGGAGATCTGGAACACCGGGCCTTTCCAGCGCAGCCGCTTGAGGAAAGCCTTCACGCGCGCGGCGCGCTCGTCGGCCGGGATCATGTCGAGCTTGTTGAGGACGAGCCAGCGCGGCTTGGCGGCCAGCGTCGGGTCGTATTTCGCGAGCTCGGCGGCGATGGCCTTGACTTGCGCGACCGGATCGACGGACTCGTCGAAGGGCGCGAAGTCGACGAGATGCAGCAGGAGCCGCGTGCGCTGCAGATGGCGCAGGAACAGGTGGCCCAGCCCAGCGCCTTCAGCGGCGCCCTCGATCAGCCCGGGCACATCGGCGACGACGAAGCTCTGCTCGGGAGCGACACGCACGACGCCGAGGTTCGGATGCAGCGTGGTGAACGGGTAGTCGGCGATCTTCGGCCGGGCATTCGAGATCGCCGCGATCAGCGTCGACTTGCCGGCGTTGGGCATGCCGAGCAGGCCGACGTCCGCCAGCACGCGAAGCTCGAGCTTCAGCTTCTTGTGCTCGCCTGGCCAGCCGGGCGTCTTCTGCCGTGGCGCGCGGTTGGTGCTCGTCTTGAAATGCAGGTTGCCGAAGCCCCCGTCGCCGCCCTTGACGATCAGGACCTTCTCGCCGGGCTCGAGCAGCTCGGCGACCTTCTCGCCCGTCTCGGCGTCGGTGACGATCGTGCCGACGGGCATGCGCATGACGATGTCTTCGGCGGCCGCGCCGTACTGGTCGGAGCCGCGCCCGTTCTCGCCTCTCCTGGCTTCATGCCTTCGCGCGTAGCGAAAGTCGATCAGGGTGTTGAGGTTGCGATCGGCCACTGCATAGACGCTGCCACCGCGACCTCCGTCGCCGCCGTTCGGTCCGCCGAAGGGGATGAACTTCTCGCGCCGAAAGCTCATGCAGCCGTTGCCGCCGTCGCCGGCGACCACCTCGATGGTGGCTTCGTCGACGAACTTCATCGGGCGTCGTCAGGCGGGCGGCGCGACACCACGTCACCCGGCTCGGCACGCGAGCTGCGCCTGCCCCGATGCGGCCGCAGGATGCTCATCAGGCCGAGCGCGATCAGGAATACCGGCCACCACTGATGCAGCCAGCCCAGGGTCAGCAGACCGAAGTTGTTGGCCAGCAATGCCGCGCCGACGATCACGAGGATGATGCCGCTCCAGCTCATGCGTACCTCGCTCGGGGTGGGGGGAAGATCATGGTACTGGGTCGGAAATGAAAAAGCCCCGGAGAACCGGGGCTTCTTTCACCCGCCCGCAGGGGGGTGCTCAGGCGCTCTTGACCGTGACGGTCTGACGATTTCGAGGCCCCTTGATCGCGTAGCTCACCTCGCCGTCGACCAAAG
Source organism: Caldimonas sp. (assembly GCA_039935975.1). GTDB lineage: Bacteria > Pseudomonadota > Gammaproteobacteria > Burkholderiales > Burkholderiaceae_C > Schlegelella_A. The sequence goes on along the minus strand of JBDTJD010000377.1, from coordinate 570 downwards.
CGAAGAGCGTGTGGTCGCGGCCGAGGCCGACATTCGGACCGGCGTGAAACCGGGTGCCGCGCTGGCGAACGATGATCGAGCCGGCCGGGACGATCTGGCCGCCGAACACCTTGACGCCGAGCATCTTCGGCTGCGAATCGCGGCCGTTTCGCGTCGAGCCGCCGCCTTTTTTCTGTGCCATCGCAATGCTCCTTGATTCGCAGTGCCGTCAGGCCGCGTGGATCGCGCTGACGCGGATCTCGGTGAAATTCTGGCGATGCCCCTGGCGCTTCTGATAGTGCTTGCGCTTGTGCATCTTGAAGATCCGGACCTTCGGGTGGCGTCCGTGCGAAACGACGCTCGCCACGACGCTGGCGCCAGCCACGAGAGGGGCTCCAAGGACGAGATCTGCGCCGCTTCCGACCGCAATCACCTCGCCGAGCGTGACATCGGCGCCAACGTCGGCCGCGAGGCGTTCGACCTTCAGCGTCTCACCGGCGGCGACCCGGTACTGCTTGCCACCTGTCTTGATGACGGCGTACATCTTCATTCCTTCTTATGGCGGCAATGCCGCTGCGCACTTTGCGCCTG
>JBDTJD010000376.1:0-5672 GCA_039935975.1 Caldimonas sp. | reverse complement strand
TCACCGGATGGTTGGCGCCGTGATGGCCGAACTTCATCTTGTAGGTCTTCGCGCCCGCAGCGAGCGCCATGATCTGGTGGCCGAGACAGATCCCGAACAGCGGCACGCCGCGCTCGACGAACTCGCGCGTCGCCGCGATCGCGTAGTCGCAGGGCTCGGGGTCTCCCGGGCCGTTGGCGAGGAAGATGCCGTCGGGGCGCCGGGCCAGCGCATCGCTCGCCGGGGTCTCGGCTGGCACCACCGTCACCCGGCAGCCGCGCGTCGCCAGCATCCGGAGGATGTTGTACTTGACGCCGAAGTCATAGGCGACCACGTTCAGCGGCTGCTCGCGCGGCGTGCCGTAGCCGCTGCCGAGTTCCCAGACCCCCTCGTTCCATTCGTAGGGCTGCTCGATGCTCACGACCTTGGCGAGATCCAGCCCCGACATGCTCGGCGCCAAGCGCGCCTTGGCGATCGCGCCGCTCACGACGGCCGGCGTCACCGCCTGGCCAAGCGGCAACGCGACGATGCACCCGTTCTGCGCGCCGCCCTGGCGGAGGTGGCGCGTCAGACGCCGGGTGTCGATGCCGGCGATCCCGACGGTGTCCGCGCGGCGCAGATAGTCGCCGAGCGACGCGTCGGAGCGGAAGTTCGAAGCACGCGCAGGAACATCCTTGACCACCAGGCCCGCGGCGAAGACGCGCCGCGACTCGATGTCCTCGCTGCTCGTCCCGTAGCTGCCGATGTGCGGATAGGTGAGCGTGACGATCTGCCGGCAGTAGCTCGGATCGGTCAGGATCTCCTGATAGCCGGTGAGCGACGTGTTGAACACCACCTCGCCCGTCGTCTCGCCGGTTGCGCCGATCGATGTGCCTGTGAACACCGTGCCGTCGGCAAGGGCCAGCAAGGCCTGGGCGTGGTCGGGCAGCAGTTGCGGGAACAAGGGTTCAGCTCCGTGGCGAGTCGGGGTGGGGGCGCGGCGGCTGCCGGCCCGGAACCGGACGGCACGAGGTGCGCCGGGCCGGCGCGACAGACGCCTCGTCGAGACGCGCTGAAGCGCACCGATTGTAGCGGAGCCGTCCTTGCGGCCCAGGCCATGCGACCGGTCGCGCGCCTATTGAAAAGCCCTTTGTGACGCCCATGTCGTGGACAACGGGAACTAGAATGCCCGTCGGCACTCTCAATCGGTGTCAACGTCGTCTCGCCTCGGAGGATTCATGGACGAAAGCCTGCGGACAGTCAATCTCGGTTACGCCGTCGCCAGCGAAGAGCAGCGCAACCGGGTCTTGCGCAACACCTACTGGTTGCTTGCGCTCTCGATGGTGCCGACCGTGCTCGGCGCCTGGATCGGCGTGAGCACCGGATTCATGAACACGATGGGCGCAGGCATGAGCGCCATCATCTTCCTGGCCGGCGCCTTCGGCTTCATCTTCGCGATCGAGAAGACCAAGAACTCGGCGACCGGCGTGCCGGTGCTCCTGGCGTTCACGTTCTTCATGGGCCTGATGCTTTCCCGCCTGATCGGCCATGTGCTGGGCTTCTCGAACGGCGCGGGGTTGATCATGACGGCGTTCGCCGGCACGGCCGGCGTGTTCGTCGGCATGGCTGCTCTCTCGTCGGTGATCAAGCGCGACCTGTCGTCGATGGGCAAGTTCCTGATGGTCGGCGCCGTGATGGTGCTGGTCGCCATGCTGCTCAACATCTTCCTGCAGTCGAGCGCGCTCTTCATCACCCTCTCGGTGATCATCGTCGGCCTCTTCTCCGCCTTCATCGTCTACGACCTGAAGCGGGTGAGGGACGGCGTCGAAACCAACTACATCAGCGCGACGCTGAGCATCTACCTGGACGTCTACAACATCTTCCAGGCCCTGCTCTCGCTCCTCGGCATCTTCGGCGGCAGCCGCGACTAGGCAGGCTTCATCGAGTTCCAGACGGGGCCTTCGGGCCCCGTTTTGCTTTGCCGGTCGAACACGGCGATGCTCTCGACGTGCGCCGTGTGCGGGAACATGTTGACGACGCCCGCAGCGGTGCAGTCGTAGCCCGCCCGATGCACCAGCAAGCCCGCGTCGCGCGCGAGGGTCGCCGGATTGCAGCTGACGTAGACGATGCGCTTCGGTGCCTCCCAGCCTTGCATCGCACGCTCGCCCTCGGCAGACGGGCGCTCGATGGCGTCGGCAAGCGCCTTCACGATCGCGAACGCACCTTCGCGCGGCGGATCGACAAGCCAGCGATCGACGGTGCCGAACGACTCCAGCGCGTCGACCGTCATCTCGAAAAGGTTGCGCTCGGAAAAGCTCGCGACACCGTCGAGCTTGTTCAACACCGCCGCGTCCCGCGCGCGCTCGACGAGCGCAGCGCTGCCCTCGACGCCGTGAACTCGCCCGGCCCGGGTCGCCAGCGGCAAGGTGAAGTTGCCGAGGCCGCAGAACCAGTCGATGACGCTGTCTCCCTCGTGCACGTCGAGCAGGCGCAGGGCCCGCGCCACGAGCGCCTCGTTGATCGACGCGTTCACCTGGGTGAAATCGGTCGGTCGAAACGGCATGCGGATGCCGAACTCTGGCAAGTCGTAGGCAAGCTTCGACGCGACGCCGTCGAGCGGGCGCGCCGTGTCGGGACCCTTTGGCTGCAACCACCACTCGATGTCGTGTTCGCGCGCGAACACGCGCAGGCGCTCCAGATCGTCGGGCGGCAGCGGCTCGAGATGGCGCAGCACGAACGCCGTGCACTCCGCGCTTGCCGCAAGCTCGATCTGCGGCAGCCGGTCGCGCGTCGCCATCGCGCCGATCAGCGCGCGCAGCGGCAGCAGGAGGTCGCTTACCTTCTTCGGCAGGACGTCGCAACTCGCAATGTCGGCGACAAAGCTCGACTTGCGCTCGTGAAAGCCGACCAGCACCGTGCCCTTCTTGACGACGTGGCGCACCGAAAGCCGGGCACGCTGGCGGTAGTTCCACGCCGGCCCCTCGATCGGCCGGAGCACGCGCTGCGGTCGCACCTTGCCGAGATGCCAGAGCGCGTCCTCGAGAGCACGCTGCTTGGTCGCGACCTGCGCACCGACATGGAGATGCTGCATCTTGCAGCCGCCGCAGACGCCGAAATGCGGGCAGCGCGGCACGACCCGCTGCGAGCTCGGATGCCGCACCTCGATCAGGCTGGCCTGCTCCCACTGCTTCTTGCCACGTCGAACGGCGACGCGCACTTCCTCGCCGGGCAGCGCGTCTTCCACGAAGACGACCTTGCCCTCGGCGTTGTGGGCGATGCCCTGCGCCTCGAGATCGAGCGACTCGATCCGCAACCACTCGTCGGTGCTCGTCATGACGCCGATTATCCGGACCGGGGGCGCTGCTAGACTTCGTCCTGCCAGGAGAGAGCTCCGCTCGCGCGGGGCCGCCGAAGGCGCAGACCGGGGCCAGGCACGGTCGAACGCTCAGGTACCGAGGACTGGCAAACGCTTGCTCGCAAGCGTCCTCGCTGGAGAGAGGCCTGCCTGGAGCGGGTCCACCGAAGGGGCAAGCGGTGTCGTTCGCGGCGCTGCAATCTCTCAGGTAAAGCGGACAGCCGGGGCAGTTTCCCGTCAGGGCCTTCGGGCTCGGACGGGCGTGGAACCTGCTCTGGAGCGATCGATGTCCGACCCGTCCCCATCCACGGTCATGTCCAGGACGCCCCTGCACGCCCTGCATGTGTCGCTCGGCGCGAGGATGGTTCCGTTCGCCGGCTACGAGATGCCGGTCTCGTATCCCGCCGGCATCCTCGCCGAGCATCGCCAGTGCCGCGAATCGGCGGTGCTGTTCGACGTCTCGCACATGGGCCAGCTGCGCCTCGTCGGCGCCGACGCGGCGAGCGCACTCGAGACGCTCGTCCCGGTCGACGTCGTCGGCCTGGCCGAAGGGCGGCAGCGCTACGCGCTCTTCACGAACGACGAAGGCGGCATCCTCGACGACCTGATGGTGACGCGGCGTGCCGACCACCTCTTCCTCGTCGTCAACGCCTCGTGCAAGGACGCCGACACAGCGCACCTGCGCGAGCGCATCGGCGACCGCTGCGTGATCGAGCCGATGCCGGATCGCGCTCTCGTCGCGCTGCAGGGGCCGAAGGCCGCCGCCGTCATGGCGCGGCTCGTGCCAGCGCTCGCCAAGCTCGTGTTCATGAGCGGCGCCGAAGCGCGCATCGCCGGCATCGACGTGTTCGCGACGCGCTCCGGCTACACCGGCGAGGACGGTTTCGAGATCTCGGTCGCCGGCAGCGATGCCGAAGCGCTGGCACGCGCCCTCCTCGCCGCGCCCGAGGTCGCCCCGGCCGGGCTCGGCGCGCGCGACACCTTGCGACTGGAGGCGGGCCTGTGTCTCTACGGCCACGACATCGACACCACGACGACGCCGATCGAAGCCGGACTGACATGGGCGATCCAGAAGGTGCGTCGTCCGGGCGGCGATCGCGCCGGCGGCTATCCGGGTGCGAGCGTGATCGCTCGCCAGATGGCCGAGGGCGTCGCGCGAAAGCGGGTCGGCCTCGTCGGCCTTGACCGCGCTCCCATTCGCGAAGGCACCGCGCTCGTCGACGAGAGTGGCGCCCACGTCGGCCGCGTCACCAGCGGAACCATCGGCCCGACAGTCGGCAAGCCCGTCGCCCTCGCCTACGTCGCGACCGCGCTCGCCGCGCTCGACACCCGCCTGCAGGCCGACGTGCGCGGCAAGCGGATGCCGATGCAGGTCGCGCCCTTGCCTTTCACCCCGCACCGCTATTTCCGCGGCTGACACGCGCCGCATCGCCTTTTCATCTCACAGGAGCCCGACATGCCCGTTCACTACACGCCCGAACACGAATGGATCGACACCGGCGACGTCGGCGCGGCCAAGGTCGGCATCACCGTCCACGCCCAGGAAGCGCTCGGCGACGTCGTCTTCGTCGACCTGCCGGCCATCGGCGCGTCGTTCAAGAAGGGCGACGTCGCGGGCGTGGTCGAGTCGGTGAAGGCCGCGGCCGACCTCTACATGCCCCTCGACGGTGAGGTCGTCGAGGTCAACGAGGCGCTGCGCGCCGACCCGTCGCTCGCCAACAGCGACCCGCTCGCCGCCGGCTGGTTCTTCAAGATGAAGCTCGCCGACCCGGCGTCGACCGCTTCGCTGATGGACCAGGCCGCCTACGAGGCGCTGGTCAAGGCCGGCTGAGTCGCGCCGCTCGCAACGAACCGCGAATCCACGATGCTGATGTCCGCCCTGAAACCGCTCGCCGAGCTCGAGCCCGCCGGCGAATTCGCCGCCCGCCACATCGGCATCGACGCCGCCGCCGAGGTGCACATGCTCTCGGTGATCGGTGCCGCGTCGCGCAGCGCCCTGATCGAGCAGATCGTGCCGGCATCGATCGCGCGCAAGGCGCCGATGCGCCTGCCCGCCGCACTCGGCGAAGCCGACGCGCTCGCCGAGCTGAAGGCGATCGCCGGCAGGAACAGGGTGCTGAAGAGCTTCATCGGCCAGGGCTACCACGGCACGCACACGCCGGGCGTGATCCTGCGCAACGTGCTCGAAAGCCCCGCCTGGTACACGGCCTACACCCCCTACCAGGCCGAGATCTCCCAGGGCCGCCTCGAGGCGCTCGTCAACTTCCAGACGATGGTGACCGACCTCACGGGCATGGCGATCGCGAACGCGTCGATGCTCGACGAGGCCACCGCCGCCGCCGAGGCGATGACGCTGGCG
>JBDTJD010000375.1:0-2579 GCA_039935975.1 Caldimonas sp. | reverse complement strand
CGATGTCGTCACCGCCTGGGTCGCGCTGACGCCGAGCAACGAGAGCAACGGCGCGATGGGCTTCATCCCGGGCACGCACCGGTCCGAGCAGATCCCGCACCGCGACACCTTCGCAAAGAACAACCTGCTGACCCGAGGCCAGGAGGTGGCGGTCGACGTCGACCAGAGCCGGGCGGTGACGATCGAGCTCCAGCCGGGCGAGATCTCGCTGCACCACGTGCGCCTCGTCCACGGCTCGCCGGCCAACCCATCGAACGACCGGCGCATCGGCTTTGCGGTGCGCTACATCCCGACGAGCGTGTCGCAGGTGGCCGGTCGCGACAGCGCCTCGCTGGTGCGCGGCAGCGACCGCTTCCACCACTTCGACCTCGAGCCGCGGCCGGGCGCCGAGATGGACCCGGCCTTCGTGAAGCTGCACAAGGAAATCACCGAGCGCAACGCGCAGATCCTCTACCGCGGCACCACGGTGAAGAGCTACAACGACGCCGCGGCGTTGCCCGAGCGCGCCGCGCCATGAGCGCGCCGGGCGCCGCCGTCGCGACCCGCGTCGACAAGGCGCGCCGCTTTCGCGAGATGCACCTCGGGCCCAAGCTGCTCGTCATCGCCAACGCCTGGGACGCCGGCAGCGCGCGCGTCTTCGAGGCGGCCGGCATCCGCGCCGTCGGCACCGGCAGCGCCGGCGTCGCCTTCAGCCACGGCCATCCGGACGACGAGCGCATCCCTCGCGACGTGATGCTGCGCGCCATCGACGAGATGGTGCGCGCCGTCGACGTGCCCGTCACGGCCGACATCCTCGCCGGCATGGGCGACTCGGTCGAGGCCGTCGTCGCCACCGTGAAGGAGGTGATCGCCCTCGGCGCGGCCGGCGTCAACATCGAGGACAGCTCGGACGCCGGCGGCGCGCATCTGCTCGACGCCGGCTACCAGACCGAGAAGATCCGCGCCGTGTGCGCCGCAGTGGAGGCGAGCGGCGTGCCGATCGTCGTCAACGCGCGCACCGACCCCTACTGGCTCAAGCTCGGCAGCGAGGCGGAGCGGCTGAAGGCGAGCATCGAGCGCGCCAACCGCTACCGCGAGGCCGGTGCGCACTGCCTGTTCGTGCCCGGCGCGGTCGACCGCGCGACGCTGAAGACGCTGGTCGCCGAGATCGCCGGGCCGATCAACGTCCTCGCGATGCCCGGCTGCCCGCCCCTCGCGGAGCTGGAAGCGCTCGGCGTGCGCCGCGTCAGCGAAGGCTCGGGGCCGATGCGGGCGAGCCTGATGCTCGTGCGGCGCATCGCGCGCGAGCTGATCGAGAGCGGCACCTACACGCGCTTCCACGACGACGCGATCCCGTACGACGAGGCCAACGCCCTCTTTCGTCATCCGGGCGAAGGCACACCGACGTGAAGTTCCGTGCCGCGGTGCTGAATCGCGTCGGCGCGCCGATGACCATCGACACGCTCGAGATGGCGCCGCTGCGCCCGGGCGACGTGCTCGTCCGCCTGCGTGCCAGCGGCCTGTGCCACACCGACCTGGAGGTGATCCAGGGCACCCTCGCCTACCCGCTGCCGATCGTCCTCGGGCACGAGGGCGCGGGCGTCGTCGAGGCGGTCGGCAGCGCGGTGACGCGGGTACGCGCTGGCGACCACGTCATCTGCTCCTGGAACCCGCACTGCGGCCATTGCTTCTACTGCGAGCGCGGCGTGCCGATCCTGTGCGAGCCGTACAAGCGGCACGAGCCGAAAGGACTGCTGCTCGACGGCACGTCGCGCATGAGCCGCGACGGCGAGCCGGTCCACCACTACTTCGCCACGTCGACCCATGCCGAGTACACGGTCGTTCCCGAGTCGGGCGCGATCGCGATCGCCAGGGAGATGCCGTTCGACCGCGCCTGCATCATCGGCTGCGGCGTGATGACCGGCATCGGCGCGGCCGTGCGCAAGGCGAAAGTCGCGCCCGGCTCGACCGTGTTCGTGATCGGCTGCGGCGCGGTCGGCCTCAACGTGCTGCAAGGAGCGCGCCTCGCCGGCGCGGCGCGGATCATCGCCGGCGACGTCGGCCCGGCGCGGCTCGAACGGGCGCGCCAGTTCGGCGCGACCGACGTCGTCGACGTGACGGGCGCGACGGTGCTCGACGAGGTGCGCGCGCTCACCGGCGGTCGCGGCGCCGACTACGTCTTCGAGGCGGCCGGCCACGAGCAGGCGTTTCGCCTCGCCGTCGAGGCGGTGCGCCCCGCGGGCGAGGTCGTCTGGCTCGGCAAGATCAACGTCGATGCCGAGGTCGCCTTCCGCTGGGGCTCGCTGATGGGAGAAAAGCGGATCGTCCGGTCGAGCTACGGCGACGCGATTCCCAGCCGCGATTTCCCCTGGATCGTCGAGCAGTACCTCGCCGGCAAGGTGATGCTCGACGAGCTCGTCACGCGGCGGATCGGGCTCGACGAGATCAACGACGGCTTCGCCGACCTCGCGAACGGCGTCGGCACGCGCACGGTGATCGAGATGCCGTGAGCCATCCGCCGCTCGCGCCGGGCCACGTCGACGCGCCGCATCGCACTTTCGCGCTCGGCGACCTGCGGCTCGAATCGGGCGAGACGATCG
>JBDTJD010000374.1:0-6528 GCA_039935975.1 Caldimonas sp. | reverse complement strand
CACGCGCCGGCTGCATCACTGGCCGGCCGAATAGTCGCAACGAGATTCGACCGGTGCGAGCGTCGGGCTTGACGCAGCCCTTCGCCGCCGGAAACAGAAAGGGCCTGACATCGCTGCCAGGCCCTTCGTCTACCTCTGGTGGGCCCTGAGTGACTCGAACACTCGACCTACGGATTAAGAGTCCGCTGCTCTACCAACTGAGCTAAGAGCCCGAAAACTGTGATGTCTCGGAAGGTGTCCGCGTGTGGGTTGTGCGGGGCTCGAACCCACGACCTACGGATTAAAAGTCCGCTGCTCTACCAACTGAGCTAACAACCCTCCGAGCCCATGATTATAGGGTGGCGGTTGCGCTCGGCCGGGTCGCCGGCAAAGCCACGGATTCTATCGCGCGTGCTGCCGCGACCATGCCGAAGGTCGCAGTCACGGCCACGCTCGAGCCGTAGCCGTGACAGTTGAGGCTGCCGTCGATCGCGCATTCGTCGACCAGGGGCGCGACGACCGATTCGCGCGAGAAAACACAGGCCAGCCCCATCGCGCCGGTTCGCGGCGCGCCGTGGAGCTTGCGAAGGCGCTGGCGCAGCGACGCGAGCATCGGGTCGTGCGTGGTGTCGGCGAGGTCGCCGACCTCGACGCGCTCGGCCGCGCGCTTGCCGCCCGCCGCGCCGACGATCAGGAGCGGCGTGCCGGTCGCGCGGGACCAGGCGGCGATCACCGCCTTGGCACGCACGTTGTCGCAGGCATCGACCACCGCGTCGGCACGCCGCCTCAGGAGCGCCGGCCAGTTCGTCTCGTCGACGAACTCCTCGACCGCCTCGACCGCGCAGCCGGGGTGAATGTCGGCGATGCGCCGGCGCAGCACCTCGACCTTGGCCGCACCGATCGTGCTGCCGAGCGCCTGTACCTGCCGGTTGACGTTCGATTCCGAGACCTGGTCGAGGTCGATCAGCGTCAGCGCGCCGACGCCGCTGCGCGCCAGCGCCTCGGCGGTCCACGAGCCCACGCCGCCAACGCCGATCACGGCAACGTGTGCGGCGCGGATCCGCGCATAGGCGGCGTCGCCATAGAGCCGGCGCAGGCCGCCGAAACGGCGTTCGAGATCGGCGTCGTCGTCGAGGTCGGCGATGGCCGGATCGAGCACGGCCGGCGCGCTCGCCGGCACGGCGCTCATCGCAGCAGCGCGAGGCGCTCGCGGCCCGCCTGCGCGGCCTCCGAGCCCGGGTAGGCCTTGAGCAGCTCGTCGATCGTGCGACGGGCCGACTTGATGTCCTTCAGCTCGGCCTGGCAGTTGGCGATGGCGAGCAGCGCCTCGGCCGCGCGAGGGCTGGCGGGCGACGACGAGACGAGGCTGCGAAAGCTCGCGATCGCCTCCTTGTAGTCGCGCTTCGCGTACTGCGCGTTGCCGAGCCAGAAGAGCGCCGAATCGCGATAGCCCGAGCCGGGGAAGCGCTTCATCAGGCCGCCGAACCCGGACGCGGCGCGGTCGAATTCGCCCTTGCGGAATCCGGCGAGCGAATCGTCGTACGTGCGCTTCTCCTCGGGATCGACGCTGAACTCCTTGCCGTCGACCGTGACCTTCTGGGGCTCGACCTTGCTGATGCGCTCGTTGACGCCTTGCTGAAGGTCGGTCTGCTTCCTCTGGAGGTCGGCGACGTCGCGCGTCAGCTGCTCGATCTGGCCGCGCAGCCTGGCGTTGTCGGTGCGCTGCGACTCGATCGAGCTGTTGAGGTCGAGCAGGCTCCTTTTCATCTGGTCGAGCTGCGCCGACATCTGCGCCATCTGCTCGCCCTGGCGGGCACGCGCCGCGTCGTTGCTGGCCTCGAGCTGCTTTCTCAGGTCGAGGATCGCGCGGCGGGCCTCGTCGTCGTCGAAGAGGCCCGCGTGCGCCGGCAGCGACGCCGTCGCCGCCAGCGCGACGAAGGCTGCCGCCAGGACGGCGCGGCTGCGCATCGCCATCGCCCTCACCGGCTCGCCAGCTCGGCGCGACGGTTCTTCGCCCAGGCCGCTTCGTCCTCGCCCTGCACCGCCGGCCGCTCCTTGCCGAAGCTCACGGCCTCGAGCTGGCCCTGGTCGGCGCCGATCAGCGTCAGCGACTTCACGACCGCCTCGGCGCGACGCTGGCCGAGCGCGAGGTTGTATTCGCTCGAGCCGCGATCGTCGGTGTGGCCCTCGACCGCCATGTGGCGCTTGCGATCGGCGGACAGCGCCTTGGCGTTGGCCTCGATCACGTTCTGGTAGTCGGGCTTGACGACGTAGCTGTCGAAGTCGAAATAGACGACGTGCGGCAAATTCGAGAACGCGGCGTTCGACGTTTTCGTGACGTCGACCGGAGCTACCCGCGTCTGCGAGCTCGAGGCCGAGTTGGCGCCACTGCTGCCTGAGCCTGCGACGACGGACGAGCCGGTGCGCGATTCGACCGGCGCCTTGTCGTCGAGCGGGACGCTCGAGCATGCCGCGAGCGACGCGACCGCGACGGCGGTGAGGAGGTGACGTTGGAAAGTGTTCATGGTTTGGCTTCCTTTTGCCTGCTTCGAATGACATGCGCCGCGACAGCTTCGCGACTAGCGCCCGTACGGGCCCCACTCCGGCTCGCGCAGATCGGCCGTCTGGGACGGCAGGCGAGCCTTGATTTTCCCATCGAGGGTGGTGGTCATCAAGACGCTGCGGCCTTGTGCCTTGGTGGCATAGATGAGCAGCCGCCCGTTCGGCGCGAAGCTCGGGTGCTCGTCGTCGCTGGTGTCGGTGATCGGCACGGGCTGCGCGCCCGGCGTCGAGAGGTCGAGGACGACGAGCCGGAAGGCGTTGCCCGAGCGTGTGACATAGGCGAGGGTGCGGCCGTCCGGGCTCACCGCCGGGCTGATGTTGTAGGCGCCGGCAAAGGTGACCCGCTCGGCGCCGCCGCCGTTCGCGGCCATGCGGTAGATCTGAGGGGCGCCGCCGCGATCGCTCGTGAAATAGAGATAGCGGCCGTCGACGCTGTACTGCGCCTCGGTGTCGATCGCCGGGCTGGTCGCCAGGCGACGCGCGCCCTCGCCGTTGCGGCCGATCGAGAAGAGCTGCGAGCCGCCGTCGCGCGAGAGCGTCACGGCCAGGCGCTGGCCGTCGGGCGCCCAGGTCGGCGCACTGTTCGAGCCGCGGAAGTCGGCGATCGCCCGCCGCTCGCCACTTGCCACGTTGTGCACGAAGACGACCGCCTTCTGGCGCTCGAACGAGACGTAGGCGAGCTCCTTGCCGTTCGGCGACCACGCCGGCGAAATGATCGGCTGGCCGCTGTTGAGCGCGACCTGGCCGTTCTCGCCGTCAGCGTCGGCGACCCGCAGCGCGTAGCGGCTGCCGGCGTGGGTGACATAGGCGATGCGCGTCGAGAACACGCCCTTCTCGCCGGTGAGCTTCTCGTAGATGAAGTCGGCGATGCGGTGCGAAGCCAGGCGCAGGTCGGCAGCCTCGACGGCCTGGCTCTCGCCACCGATCTCGCTGCCCTTGACGACGTCCCAGAGCTTGAAGCGGATGTCGAAGCGCCCGTCGGCCAGGCGCGCGACCGAGCCGGCGACGAGCGCGTCGGCCGCCCGGCCGCGCCAGTCGGCCATCTGCGGCCGCGCCGTCTCGTCCAGGGCGGCGCTGCCGGCATCGACGATGCGAAAGGCACCGCTGCGCTCGAGGTCGGCGCGGATGATCGCCGACGGCGACTGGTTGCTTCGGTCCTCGTCGCGGAAGCGGACGACGGCGATCGGCAGCTGGGTCGCGCCGACGCCCGAAATCTCGACCCTGAACTGGGCCGCGGCGGGCAGCGCGAGCAGCGCCAGGAGGCCGGCGCACGCGGTGCGGCGACCAAAACGAATCTGGGACAATGGCAACGAGCGTGGCATCGAGAGCAGCGCCTCCTTTTTCACAGCATCGGGACAATGGTCGCCAGGACGCCCGAGCCCGCACCACGACCCTCCACGACATGCGCCCGAAAGTTTCGCTCGCCGTGGTCATCGTCGCCAAGAACGAGGCCGCGCGCATCGCCGACTGCGTCTCCAGCGCGGCGTTCGCCGACGAAGTGCTCGTGCTCGACTCGGGCAGCACCGATCGCACGGCGGAGATCGCCGAAGCGGCGGGCGCGCGGGTCGTCGTCACCGACTGGCCGGGCTACGGCCCGCAGGTGGCGCGCGGCTTTTCGATGGCGGGGAGCGACTGGGTGCTCTCCCTCGACGCCGACGAGCGGGTCCCGCCCGCGCTGCAGCGGGAGATCGTCGCGGCGATCGCGAGCGACGCGTTCGACGGCTACCGGCTGCCGCGCTGGTCGGAGTTCTGCGGCCGCGTCCTGCATCACGGGGGCTGGCGCCCCGATCGAACGCTGCGCCTGGGCCGACGCGCGAAGGCGGGCTTCACCAGCGACTTCCTGCATGCCCACATGACGGTCGACGGGCGCGTCGGCGATCTCGTCGCGAGCCTCGCCCACCACAGCTACCCCGACATCCACGACGTCCTGGAGAAGCTCGACCGGTACTCGAGCGGCAGCGCCCGTGACATGCAGGCGCGTGGCCGCACCGGCAGCCTCGCGAAGGCGGTTGCGCACGGGCTGTTCGCCTTCGTTCGCACGTATCTGCTGAAGTTGGGTTTCCTCGATGGTCGGCACGGACTGATGTTGGCGATCTATAACGCGGAGTATGCCTACTACAAGTATCTGAAGCTCATGTTCATGCAGAGTCCGCCCGGGCCGCCGGAGTTCCCTGCATGAACGATCGCGCTGGCCAGGCCGTGGCAACGCCCGTGCCTGCGGTCGACGGGCCGGCCTCGGTCGAGCCGCCCGTCGCGCCACCGGAGGCGGGCGAGGCGGCGACCGGCAGCGCGATCGCGGCGCGCACGCTGCGCCAGCGACTGACCCGGATCTGGCCCTACTTCGCCGACTGCCGGCGCGGCTTCGTGCTCGCCGTCGTCGGCGCGCTCGTCGCCGCCGCGACCGAGCCGGCGATCCCTGCGCTCCTCAAGGTGCTGCTCGACGACGGCATGACCAAGAGCGCGTTCCCGCTCTGGCTCGTGCCGATCGCCGTCGTCGGCCTGACGACGATCCGCGGCGCCGCCGGCTTCATTTCGCAATACGGGCTGGCCTGGGCCGCCAACCGCGGCACCCAGTCGATGCGCCGGGCGATGTTCCGGCGCGTGCTCGACGCGGAGCCGACGCTCTTCGTGCGCAACAGCGCGAGCTCGCTCGTCAACACGCTCACCTTCGAGGTCCAGAACGGCGCCGGCCAGCTCGTCTACTCGCTGCAGAGCCTCGTCGGCGATTCGCTGCGCTTCGTCGCCCTGCTCGGCTACCTGGTCTGGCTCAACTGGCAGCTCACCCTTTTCGTGGCCGTGCTGCTGCCCGCCGTCGCGCTGGTGATGAGGAAGTTCAGCCGCCGCCTGCACCGTCTCGCCGTCGAGGGACAGCACTCGACCGACGAGCTCGCCTACGTCGTCGAGGAGAACGTGCTCGCGTGGCGCAGCGTGCGACTGCATGGCGCCGAGCCATCGCAGGCGTCGCGCTTCGAGCGCGTCAGCGAGGAACTGAGGCGGCTGTCGATGAAGTCGATCATCGCCGCGTCGACCGGCTCGCCGATCACCCAGGTGATGGCCTCGATCGCGCTTGCCGCCGTGATCGTCGTCGCCCTGTGGCAGAGCGGACGCAGCGGCACCTCGGTCGGCAGCTTCGTCGCCTTCATCGTCGCCATGCTCCAGCTGGTGCCGCCGATGAAGCACCTTTCCGAGCTCGCCGGGCCGATCACGCGCGGCCTCGCGGCCCTCGACAAGGGTGTCAACCTGATCGACAGCACCCGCCCGGAAGTCGGCGGCAGCTTCGACCCGGGCGCGAGCAGCGGCCACATCGAGCTGCGCGACGTGACGCTGCGCTACCGCAGCGGACAGGATGCGGCGCTCGACCACGTCTCGCTCGAGCTGCGCGCCGGCGAGACGGTCGCGCTCGTCGGCCCGTCGGGTGCGGGCAAGACGACGCTGGTCAACATGCTGCCGCGCTTCATCGAGCCCACCTCGGGCACAGTGCTGCTCGACGGCCGACCGCTCGCCGAATGGGACGTCATGGCGCTGCGGCGCCAGTTCGCGCTCGTCAGCCAGGACGTGGTTCTCTTCAACGACACCGTCGCGGCCAACGTCTCGCTCGGCGCGAGCGGCGACGCAAGTCGCAAGGAATCAGCACGCGCCGACCGCGAACGGATCCGCGCCGCGCTCGCGGCGGCCAACCTGCTCGGCTTCGCCGAGTCGCTGCCCAATGGTCTCGACACCGTCGTCGGCCACAACGCGACCGAGTTCTCCGGAGGCCAGCGCCAGCGCCTCGCGATCGCCCGGGCGATCTACAAGGACGCGCCGATCCTGATCCTCGACGAGGCCACCTCGGCCCTCGACTCGGAGTCGGAGCGGCTCGTGCAGGAAGCGCTCGAGCGGCTGATGAAGGGCCGCACCAGCCTCGTCATCGCGCACCGGCTCTCGACCATCGAGCGCGCCGACCGGATCGTCGTCGTCGAAGCCGGACGCATCGTCGAGTCGGGCACG
>JBDTJD010000373.1:0-4082 GCA_039935975.1 Caldimonas sp. | reverse complement strand
TGGTCATGCTGGCCAACGACGTGAGCCTGCGCAACCTGATCCCGGGCGAGCTCGCCAAGGGCTTCGGCTTCTTCCAGAGCAAGCCGGCGACGGCGTTCAGCCCGGTCGCGGTGACGCCCGACGAGCTTGGCGCGGCCTGGCGCGGCGGCCGTCTCCACCTCGACCTGGAAAGCACCTGGAACGGCGCGCGCGCCGGCCTGTGCAGCGCCGGCGAGGAGATGACGTTCCACTTCGGCCAGCTCATCGCCCACCTCTGCAAGACGCGCAACGCACGCGCCGGCTCGATCATCGGCAGCGGCACGGTGAGCAACAAGGACTGGGCGCGCGGCTACTCGTGCATCGCCGAGAAGCGGGCGATCGAGACGATCGAGGGCGGCAGCCCGAAGACGCCGTTCATGAAGTTCGGCGACACGATCCGGATCGAGATGAATGACGAGGCCGGCCACTCGATCTTCGGCGCGATCGAGCAGACCGTCGTTCGCCTCGGCGAGCGCTAGGGCCCATGAGCAGCGGCGAGCTGCCGAGCACCGTCAAGTTCGCGACCATCTGGCTCGTCCTCGGCGCGATCGTCTTCGTCGGCTACGAGTGGCGCCGCCACGAGTCGATGAAGACGAGCTTCAGCGCCTCGGGCGGCATCGTCGAGATCAAGCGCAGCGACGACGGCCACTACCACTGGCCCGGCAGGATCAACGGCACGAGCGTCGACTTCCTCGTCGACACCGGCGCCAGCGGCGTCGCGATCCCGGGCGAGCTCGCCGACAAGCTCGGCCTCGTCGGCGAAGGCTCGGTGCGCTCGAGCACGGCCGGCGGCTCGGTGGTCGGCAGCGTCGTGCGCGCCGACCTCGTCCTCGACGGCGGGGTGCGGGTCGATCGGCTGCGCATGGTCGCGCTGCCGCGCCTCGAATCGCCCCTGCTCGGCATGGACGTGCTCGGGCGCTTGCGCTGGCAGCAGCGCGACGGCGCGCTGCGCATCGATCTCGGCTCGGGCGGCGGCGCGGTGACGCCGTGAGCGCATCGACGTCGGGGTGTCGCCGCGCCGCACGCGGGCTCGGCACGATCGCGCGGACGCGGCTGGCGGCATTCGGATTTGCGGCGTTCTGGTTTGCAGCGGTCGCCGGCGTTGTCGTGTTCAGCGCCGATGGAGCGCTCGCGGCGGACGCGGCGCGCGCGGACTGCCCGCCGAGCGCCGCGCCGATCGATGCCGAGCACTTCCGGGCGGCGCTGCGCGATGCCGTCGCCGACCACGGCTTTCTCTGGCGCATCGAGCGCGACGGCCGCGTGTCGTATCTCTACGGCACGATCCACGTCGCCGGGCCGGAGTGGATGTTTCCGGGCACGCTGACGAAGCAGGCCCTCGCGGCAAGCGACACGGTCGCGCTCGAGCTCGACCTGCTCGATCCGGGCCTTGCTGGCCGCCTCGCCAACAGTGCGAAGGCTTCCGCGGGCGAGGCGCTGCCCGCCGAGCTCACCGAGCGCATCGACCGGCGCACGCTGGCAGAGTGCATGGATCCCGCGCGCCTGCGTGCCTTGGCGCCCGAGTTCCAGGTCGCGGCGCTCGGCGTGGCGGCGGCGCGGCGCGAAGGCGTCGACGCGGCGTACGCGATCGACCTCGTCCTCGCCGTCGCCGGCCGCGTGCTCGGCAAGCAGGTCGTCTCGCTCGAGACGCCCGAATCGCAGGCCGGGGCGCTCCGGGCGCCGACGCGCGAGGCGACGATCGAGCTCGTTCGCGACGGCCTCGACGATCTCGACAGCGGTCACGCCGGCGCGCTCGTTGCGCGCCTGGCCGACGTCTGGCGCACGAGCGACCTCGCCGCCCTCGACGACTACGCGCGCTGGTGCGGCTGTGCGCGCAGCGACGCCGACCGACAGGCGATGAAGGTGCTGATCGACGATCGCAACGTCCTGCTCGCGGCCCGGATCGATGCCCTGCATGGGACCGGCCATGCCGTGTTCGCGGCCGTCGGCAGCCTGCACATGATCGGCCCGCAGGGCTTGCCGGCGCTGATGCGCGGCCGCGGCTTTCGCGTCGATCGGCTCGTGCCCGCGCCCTGAAGAGGCGGCGAGCCCGGTCGGCTCCGGGCGGGCGACAATCACCGCCACAGAACCACGAGGAGACGACGATGGACGACGCCACCGGCTTCAGCAAGCTCGTTCCGGGTTTCGATTTCCTGCAGGGGCTCGTCAAGAATGCCGGCGCGGCGCTGCCCGGCATCGGCCAGTGGGTCGCGCCGACGCTCGATCCGGCCGAGCTCGACAAGCGCATCGGCGAGTTGCGCACCGTCCAGTACTGGCTCGAGCAGAACGCGCGGATGCTGTCGGCGACGATCCAGGCGCTCGAGGTCCAGCGCATGACGCTCTCGACGCTGCAGACGATGAACGTGCAGATGGGCGATCTCGGCGAGTCGCTCAAGATCAAGGTCGCGCCGAAGGCCGCGCCGGCCGCGGCTCCGGTCGAGTGGCCCGCGCCCGCGGCGAAGCCGGCCGCAAAGTCGGCCGCAAAGTCGGCTGCGAAGTCGTCGCCGGCGAAGGCCGCCGCCGGCGTCGTCGATCCGATGCAGTGGTGGAACGCGCTCACCGGGCAATTCACCCAGCTCGCGACCAGCGCGATGAAGGACACCGCCGCGGATGCCGCCAAGACGCTCGCCGGCAAGATGATGAAGCAGTCGTTCGACGCGGCCGCCGAGACCGTGAAGCAGGTCGCGAAGGCGCCGGCGCAAGCTGCCGCCGGCACGGCCAAGAGCAAGCGTCCGACGGCCTCGGCCAAGCGCCGTCGCGCGGCACCGCCGGCGCGCTGAGTTCGTGAACGCGCCGCTGCCCGAGGCCGCGACGCGGCCGGCGCCGGACCGGAGCCGGCGCCGCGCCGAGGTCGTCGCTGCGCTCTCGGCGGCGCTGCCCGCGCATGCCCTCCTCTGGCAGCGCGAGGACACGATCCCCTATGAATGCGACGGCCTCACGGCGTACCGCGAGCAGCCACTCGTCGTCGCCCTGCCCGAGACCGAAGCGCAGGTCGCGGCCGTGCTCGCGATCTGTCATCGCCTCGAGGTGCCGGTGGTGGCTCGCGGCTCGGGCACGGGCCTGTCGGGCGGCGCGCTGCCCGACCCGCTCGGCGTGACGCTGAGCCTGGCCAAGTTCAACCGCATCCTCGCCATCGACCGCAGCGCGCGCACGGCCACCGTTCAATGCGGCGTCCGCAACCTCGCGATCAGCGAAGCGGCCGCGCCCTACGGCCTCTTCTACGCGCCCGATCCGAGCAGCCAGATCGCCTGCTCGATCGGCGGCAACGTCGCCGAGAACTCCGGCGGCGTCCATTGCCTCAAGTACGGCCTGACGCTGCACAACGTGCTCAAGGTGCGCGGCTTCACCGCCGAGGGCGAGCCGGTCGAGTTCGGCAGCGACGCGCTCGACGCCGCGGGGCTCGACCTGATCGCCGCCGTGATCGGCAGCGAAGGGATGCTCGCCGTCGTCTTCGAGGTCACCGTCAAGCTGCTGCCGAAGGCCGAGACGGCGCGCTGCATCATGGCCAGCTTCGACGACGTCAGGAAAGCCGGCGACGCGGTCGCCGCGATCATCGCCGCCGGCCTCATCCCCGCCGGTCTCGAGATGATGGACAAGCCGATGACCGCCGCGGTCGAGGGCTTCGTCCACGCCGGCTACGACCTCGACGCCGCCGCGATCCTGCTCTGCGAGAGCGACGGCACGGCGGCCTCGGTCGAGCACGAGAGCGCGCGCATGGTCGAGGTGCTGCGTGCCTGCGGCGCGACACGCGTCGAGGCGAGCGCCGACGAAGCGCAGCGCCTGCGCTTCTGGAGCGGGCGCAAGAACGCCTTCCCGGCGAGCGGGCGCATCAGCCCCGACTACATGTGCATGGACTCGACGATTCCCAGGAAGCGCCTGGCCGACATGCTGATCGCGATCGGCGAGATGGAGACCCGGCACGGTCTGCGCTGCGTCAACGTCTTCCACGCCGGCGACGGCAACCTGCATCCGCTGATCCTGTTCGACGCGAACGAGGCCGACCAGCTCCATCGCGCCGAGGCGTTCGGCGCCGAGATCCTCGAGCTCAGCGTCGCGATGGGCGGCAC
>JBDTJD010000372.1:0-5336 GCA_039935975.1 Caldimonas sp. | reverse complement strand
GCGAAGGCACGGTGATCAAGCGCGAGGCCTACCGCTACAACATCGAGGCGCTCCGTCCCAGCCTCGTCGCCGGCCTGTCGGTCGAGACTTTCCACTGGCTGCTCGAGCGCAGCATCCCGTTCAACCGTTTCATCGTCCAGCAGCTCAACGAACGGCTCGGGCAGTTCATTGCGGCCCGCGAGATCGATCGCATGAACGATCCCGACGCGCGTGTCGCGCGCAGCCTTGCGGCGCTCTTTCACCCGGTGCTGTACCCGGGCGTCGGCACGCTGCTGCGGATCACACAGCAAGAGCTCGGCTACCTCGTCGGCCTGTCGCGCCAGCGCGTCAACGAGGCGCTGCGCGTGTTGCAATCGCGCGGCCTGATCCGCATCGAGTACGGCGGCGTCACCGTCACCGACCTCGAGGAGCTGCGGCGCATTCGCTGACCAGCGATCGTTCGCGCGGGGCGAACCGGCGAAGGCCAGCCGGCTCGCGTCAGCGCTTCTGGAACCCGTGCGCGGCGACCCAGCCGGCGACGTTCTTGCCGACGGCCTCGCCGTCGAGCAGCGACGAGCGAAAGTGCATGCCTCCGGCGAGGCGCGCGACCGTTACCTCATCGAGCAGTGCGCTGGCGCTCGTGAAGTGGTGCGTGCTGCCCGTCACCGTGCTCGTAAAGTCGAAAGTGATGTTGTTGGTGCCGTAGTAGGCGCGCAGGATCTCGGCCATGCCGCCGCTCGCACACCCGTGCGCCGCTGGATATTCGGGGTGATTGGGCGTCGGCACGACCGGTGTCCAGGTCGGGTCGGCGATCGTGGCCGCGTTGCCGTCGCCGTCGAGCGTGATCGCCGTCGCCGGCCGCCAGAAGAGATACGTGTACTTCGACTCGAAGCAGGCGATCGTCAGGTCGGCGTGGGTGACCCAGATCATCGCCATCAGGCGGGCCATGTCGGCGACATTGGTGCTGCTGGTCGCAAAGACTCGCAGGTTCGTCGGCCAGAAGACGGGTGGCGGCGCAGTGTGAAAGCGCGCGATCTCGGTCTGCTCGGCAGTTCGCGACGCGCTTGTCGCTGCCCCGAGGGCTTTGGTCTCGTTGACGTCGGCGGCATAGACGGCACTCGTCAGCGCCGGTGGCCCGGGGGCGCGAAATTGCGAGGCGCCTGCGATCACGAACGGACGGATGTACGGATTCTCGCGGCCGGCAGGGTTCGTCACGGTCCGAAACTGGCCCGCGGCGACACCGGAGACGAACGGCGGATAGGCAACCGAGCGACCGTCGCCTGCGCGCAGGGTGACGACCTTGCCGGCAACCTCGGCGCCGAGGACCAGGCCCCTGGTCTTTGCCGTCCCGTCGGGCAAGCTTGCCAGATACGTGTCGTAGGCCGCCTGGTAGCTCGAGGTCCGGTTCGGAAAGAGTCCCTTGAGCACGCCGTAGGCGGCCGCAGCGGTCGCCGCCTCTTGCGAGGCGCCGTCGGCCGGTGAGGTCGGAGTGATGGCATACGGCTGGTGCGTCTTGGCGATCGCCATGACCGCGTCATAGATCGCCACGTGCACGGTGGCGAGGTCGACGGCGTAGCTGGGGCGCGCTTCCTCGGGCGAGCCACCGGCAGCCGCGGGCACGTTGATGGTCGCCGTCGCGACCTCGTTCCAGTACGACACCGCGTTCGTCCCGGTGCTGGTGATCGTCACGGGCTGATCGACCGGCGCGTCGTCGCCGCCGCCACCGCAGGCGACGAGCACGGCCGCGGCGGCGAGAGCTACGGCGAACGTCATAGCGATCGAGCGCCGGATCACCGGGAGACGGGGTGCGAAAGCCCTGGTGATGGCACCGGGCGAGCGTGGTGAGAGCTTCATGTGAATTCCCTTTTCGATGTCGCAGGCGTGCGACTCAGTCGTCGTTGTCGTTGCCGAGGTCGATCCTCACGATCCGGCCCTGGCCCGGGAGCGGCGGTCCGAAGCCGACCGTCGAGACGAAGAGGTCGCCGCCCGGCCCGAAGGTCATCGCCGTCGGCAGGACGAGGCCGGTGACGACCGTCAGCAGCGTGCCATTGCGCATGACACGGACAATCCGGCCGGCGCCGGGTGTGGGAAACGGCTGGCCGACCGTGTTCTCGAGTGCGTAGAGCCGACCACGCCGGTCGAAGGCCAGGCCGAGCACGGTCGTGAGGCCCGTCGCGGCGACTTCGATCCGGCCGTTCATCGAGATCTTCAGGATCTTGGCCGAGCCGTCGACGATCGGGAACAGGCCCAGGTTGCCGACATAGAAGTGGCCGTCGTGATAGGCCAAACTGGCCGGCACGATGTGGCCCTGGCTCGCCGAGATGTCGGCGACGCGCTCGATGTGGCCGTTCTTCTTGATGCGGTCGAGCTCGCCGTGGTTGGGCTCGACGGCATACAGTTCGTCGCCGACCGCGACCATGCTGTACCAGGTGCCGTCGGGCTCGAAATCGTCTGCTTCCGGGCGGGCCACCGGGTGCGCCATCTGGAACGCGCTCAGGTTGGCGAAGAACTCGACCTTGCCATTGCGGCGCACCCGCACGAGGC
The DNA here is from genome assembly GCA_039935975.1 of Caldimonas sp. Classification (GTDB taxonomy): domain Bacteria; phylum Pseudomonadota; class Gammaproteobacteria; order Burkholderiales; family Burkholderiaceae_C; genus Schlegelella_A. The sequence goes on along the minus strand of JBDTJD010000372.1, from coordinate 2,813 downwards.
CGTTGGGCAAGGTCGCAACGCCATGCGAGCAACCCGCGCCGGCGAGCACCGCGTAGAGCTTGTCGCCGAGGAAAGCGACATCTGCGACGCCGCTGACGAGGCTGCCGCTTCCGGCGCTGGTCTGGCTCGACGGCAACTGGTCGGTCACCGTCGTGCGGTAGCCGTTGCGGTTGATGCGCGAAATGCGACCGCCGGTCGGGCCGCCGGTGTACGGGCCGATCGGCGCCGGCACCTGCTCACAGAGGCCGACCGTCGAATACGAGCCGCCGTTGCCGCCCTCGGCGACGTAGAGATCGCCGTCGGGGCCGAACTTGAGGCCGCGCGGGTTGTCGAGGCCGCTGGCGAAGAGCGTCACCGTCGGCGCTTGCCCTGCGGCGTGCCCGGCGAGCGGCGCCAGCAACGCCGCGGCGATCATGCTGCCGGCGATGCGCAAGGCGATGCGGGCGTGGTCAGTGCGAGAAAGTGGCGTCATCGTGACTCTCCTGGTTGCGGTCGTGAAATCACTCCGGGCAGCGTCGCGGGTGAGCATCCGCTGTCGTGTGCAGTCGCTTGCGAACTCGGTCTCGCGACGGGCGTCATCGTCGCCAGGGTGAACCGACGAGTGCATGCTGGCCGGGATGAACTGGGCCGAGCGGCCATCGAACGCTCGCTGCCATGCCGGTCGGCCCGGCGCTCGAGCAGTGGCTCATCGTGACTCCCCAAAGTTGTCGACCGACGAAGTCGGCGGCGGACCTAAGATTGGCGAGAGTCGCGAGGCGTGTCACGATGGAACTCCGAACGGGTGCCGAAGGATTGCCGAAATCGGACGATGACCCGGCGAAGGCGCCACGCCCGACCCTCGAGACGGGCGGTACCTTGCGCTTCAGCGAGTTCGAGTTCGACCTGCGCCGAGGCGAGCTGCGCAGCAGCGGTGGCGCACCGATCCCCTTGCGCCCGAAGACCGACGCGCTGCTGCGTCAGTTCTTGGCTCAGCCCGGCCGCCTGCTCGGCAAGGAAGAGCTGATGGCGGCACTGTGGCCGGCGTCGATCGTCACCGACGATTCGCTCGTGCAATGCGTCGGCGACCTGCGCGCGGCGCTCGATGACGTCGACCAGCAGTTGATCACCACGGTGCCGCGCCGCGGCTACCGTCTCGAAGCGGTGGTCGCGAGAGTGCTCGACTCGGCCGCCCGGGCGCCCGCAGGAGCCGCGTTCGCGCCGCCGCGACCGGTGGCCGCCGCTTCGCCCGGCTCCCGCAAGGCCGATGCCGTCGCACCGACACCGGTTTTCGCACCGGTGCAAGCACCCGCGCCGACACCGCGGCAATCGTCGGAGGCGTCGGTGCCGCGGTGGCCGGCGGTCGCGATCATCGCGATCGCCCTCTTGATCGCCGGCGCGTTCGTCACCCAGACGCGCCGAGCGTCGAGCCCGGTGCACATCGACGAGGCGATCGCGGCGCGGGCGACGATCGCGGTCATGCCGTTCGCCGTGAGCAACGACGAAGCGGGGCTGCGCAATAGCGCCGACGCGGTGGCCGACGAGATCACGGCACAGCTCTCGACGCGACTGGGCATGCGCGGAATCGGCCGGGCCGCGACGGCGGCTTACGACAGCTCGGCGCCGCCGCTGGCGCGAATCGCCAGCGCGCTCAAGGCGACGTCCGTCGTCACCGGGCGCGTCTCACGCAGCGCCGCTGGCGGCGACGCCCTGGCGATCGACGTGCAGATGATTGCCGTCGACAGCGGCGAGGTGGTGTGGGCAAGGCACTTCGAGCTGCCTGCAGCGGGATTTGCCGGCGGCGCCTCCGACGTCGGCCAGCACGTGGTCAACGCGGTCCGCAGCCGCGGCGGCAAGCTCGACAACCCGATTACCGCCATTTCGCAAGGCAGCGTCGATCCTGTCGATCTCACCCTGCTCGGCTGGAACGATCTCGACCGGCAGAAGTCGGTCGTCGACCTGCGCCGCGCGCGTGGCCGCTTCGAAGCGGCGCTGCGCAGCGATCCTGATTCGGTGATCGCGCTGAACGGCGTGGCGGCGTCGTACGCCGCTCAGAACAAGGATCTGGTGCACGGCTTGACCGCCGAGGAAGCGATCGAATACGACCGCGCCGTGGAACGGGCACGACGACTTGCGCCCAACGATGGGACCGCGCTTCTGATCTGGGGCGAATGGCAGATGGTGCACGGCCACGCCGAACTCGCGCTGCCTGCCATCGAGGCCTCCAACCGGCTCGTTCCGAGCTATACCAACGGGCACGTTCTCGCCGCCCGGGCCCTGCTGATGCTCGGCCGGACCGAAGACGCCCGGGCCGAAGCCGACCGCGCCGTCGCGCTCGGACAGGGGCAAGGTGATTCGCGCCGCGTCAGCCTGGCCTATTCGCTGGCCGCCGAGGCGGACTTGATGCGCGGTGAAGACGGGCGGGCCTTCGACCTGGCGCGCCGCGGCGTCGTCGAGCTGCCTTCCAACGCGCGGGCGCATGCGATGCTGGCGGCGATCCACGCGTTGGCCGGACGCGACGCCGACGCCCGGACCGAGATGGGCGAGTTCTTGAGACTGTGGCCGACCGCGACGGTTGCGCGCTACGACGAGCTGAGTCGACCCGCGGAGCCGGCCGTCCTCGCGCGGCGCGAGCGCCTGTACGCCGGGCTGCGCCGGGCCGGACTGCCGGAGCGCTGACGGCACTTCTCGGCTCTAGCGTTCAGGCGGATTGCTGATGCCCGAGGCGACGTGTCCGGAAGGCACATGCGCCGACGCGTTCTCGATGTGGCCGGTCTGGTCGTCGAAGAAGAAGTCGGGCTCGAACTCGCGCAGGAACTCGCCCTTCTGCAGGCCGC
>JBDTJD010000371.1:0-2600 GCA_039935975.1 Caldimonas sp. | reverse complement strand
GCGGCGACGATCGCCATTGCCCGGCAGCCCTCCGTGTAGGCCCGCATCGTCATCAGCATGCGGCGCACGTCGGGGTGGTGGATGATCGTCGCGCTGCCGGCGACCGAGCCGTCGACCGGACGCGACTGCACCCGCTCCTTGGCGAACGCCGCCGCCTTCTGGTAGGCCCGCTCGGCGACGGCGATGCCCTGCATGCCGACCGCATAGCGTGCCGCGTTCATCATGATGAACATGTATTCGAGGCCGCGATTCTCCTGGCCGATGAGCATGCCGATCGCGCCGGGCCCGTCGAGGCCCGGCCCGCCCTGGTCGCCGAACTGGAGCACGGCCGTCGGGCTCGCCTTGATGCCGAGCTTGTGCTCGATGCTCACGCACCACGCGTCGTTGCGTGCGCCCGTGCTGCCGTCGGCGGCGACCAGGAACTTGGGCACGATGAAGAGGCTGATCCCCTTCACGCCTTCGGGCGCGCCGACGACCCGCGCCAGCACGAGATGGACGATGTTCTCGGCCATGTCGTGCTCGCCGTAGGTGATGAAGATCTTCGTGCCGAAGAGCTTGTAGCGACCGTCCCCGAGCGGCTCGGCGCGGGTGCGCACGAGGGCGAGGTCCGAACCCGCCTGGGGCTCGGTGAGGTTCATCGTCCCGGTCCACTCGCCGGAGATCATCTTCGGGATGAAGCGCTCCTGCTGCTCCGGCGTGCCGGCGGTCATCAGCGCCTCGATCGCGCCGTCGGTCAGCAGCGGGCAGAGCGCGAAGCTCAGGTTGGCGCTGTTGATCATCTCGATGCAGGCCGCGCCGATCGTCTTCGGCAAGCCTTGGCCGCCGAACTCGACCGGATGCTGCAGGCCTTGCCAGCCGCCCTCGCCGAACTGGCGGAATGCCTGCCTGAAGCCCGGCGTCGTCGTCACGACGCCTGCGCTCCAGGTCGACGGGTGAATGTCGCCCTCGCGGTTGAGGGGCGCGAGCACCTCGCCGCTGAAGCGTGCGCATTCCTCGAGCACGGCCTGCGCCGTCTCCAGGCCGGCTTCCTCGAATCCGGGCAGCTTCGCGATCGCCTCGAGATCGGCAAGCTCTCTCATGCAGAACAGCATGTCCTTGACGGGCGCGGTATAGCTCACGGCATGACCTCCATCGGCGCGCGAGGCGCCGTGTCGACGAAGAAAGAGCCCGGTCGCCGACAGTTCATCGGGCGAGCGGGCTCGTGCGAATACGCGCGATTCAGAGCGCGGCGATGAGCTCCGGGACGGCCGTGAACAGATCCTGCTCGAGGCCGTAGTCGGCGACGCCGAAGATCGGCGCTTCGCCGTCCTTGTTGATCGCGACGATGACCTTCGAGTCCTTCATGCCGGCCAGGTGCTGGATCGCTCCGCTGATGCCGATGGCGATGTAGAGCTGCGGAGCGACGATCTTTCCGGTCTGCCCGACCTGCCAGTCGTTCGGCGCGTAGCCGGCGTCGACGGCAGCGCGGCTGGCGCCGAGCGCCGCGCCCAGCTTGTCGGCAAGCGGCGTCAGCACCTCGTCGAACTTCTCGCTCGAACCGAGCGCGCGACCGCCCGAAACGATGATCTTGGCCGAGGTGAGCTCGGGACGGTCGTTCTTCGCGATCTCCGCGCCCACGAACGACGTCATGCCGGAATCGCCGACCGCCGTGATGATCTCGACTGCGGCCGAGCCGCCGGTCGCCACCGCCGGATCGAATCCGGTCGTGCGCACCGTGATGACCTTGAGCGCGTCGAGGCTCTGCACCGTCGCGATCGCGTTGCCGGCGTAGATCGGACGCTCGAAGGTGTCGGCCGAGATCACCTTCGTGATGTCCGAGATCTGGCCGACGTCGAGCTTGGCGGCGACCCGCGGCGAGATGTTCTTGCCCGACGCGGTCGCGGCGAAGAGGATGTGGCTGTAGCCGCTCGCGAGCGCCAGCACCTGGGCCGCGACGTTCTCCGCGAGGCCGTGCGCGAACACGTCGCCGTCGGCATGCAGCACCTTGGCGACGCCCGCGATCGCCGCGGCGGCCGTGGCCGCTCCCTGCGCCGACTTGCCGGCGATGAGCACATGAACCGCGCCGCCGAGCTGACTCGCTGCCGTGACCGTGTTGAGCGTGGCCGGACGGACGCCGGCGTTGTCGTGCTCGGCGATGACCAGTGCGTTGATCTCGGCCATCAGATCACCTTCGCTTCGGTCTTGAGCTTGGTCACGAGCGTCGCCACGTCCGGCACCTTCACGCCGGCGCCGCGCTTGGGCGGCTCGCTCACCTTGAGTGTCTTCAGATGCGACTTGACGTCGACACCGAGGTCGGCCGGCTTGAGGATGTCCATCTGCTTCTTTTTCGCCTTCATGATGTTCGGCAGCGTCACGTAGCGCGGCTCGTTGAGGCGCAGGTCGGTGGTGATCACGGCGGGCAGCTTGATCCTCAGGGTCTCGAGGCCGCCGTCGACCTCGCGCGTGACATTCGCGAAGCCGTCTGCCACCTCGACCTTCGAGGCGAACGTGGCCTGCGGCATGTCGGCGAGCGCCGCCAGCATCTGGCCGGTCTGGTTGCAGTCGTCGTCGATTGCCTGCTTGCCGAGGATCACGAGCCCGGGCTGCTCCTTGTCGACCAG
>JBDTJD010000370.1:0-9970 GCA_039935975.1 Caldimonas sp. | reverse complement strand
GCCGTCGCCCTGCTCGTCGCGGCCTGCGGCAAGCCGGCCGACACGCCGAAGGCGGCGGCGCCCGTGCCCGTGCCCGTGACGCCCGCCCCGGCGCCGCCCGCCGTGGCGCCGACGACCTCGGCTCACGCCGAAGGCGGCATCGACTGGAAGGAGGCGTCGAACGACGCCCAGATCGACGCCGCCTTCGCCGCCGCGCGCGAGGCGAACAAGCCGGTCTTCGTCTACTGGGGCGCGAAGTGGTGCCCGCCGTGCAACCAGGTGAAGGCGACGCTTTTCAACCGCCAGGACTTCATCGAGCGCTCGCGCAGCTTCGTGCCGGTCTACGTCGACGGCGACAGCCCGGGCGCGCAGAAGATCGGCGCGCGCTTTCACGTCAGCGGATATCCGACCATGGTCCTCTTCACGCCGCAAGGCCAGGAGGTCACGCGCCTGCCCGGCGAGGTCGACCCGGTCCGCTACACCCAGGTGCTGACCCTCGGCATGAACGCCTCGCGCCCGGTCGGCGCCGTGCTTGCCGACGCCCTCGTCAGGCCAGCGTCGCTCGACGCCAACGACTGGCGCCTGCTCGCCTTCTATTCGTGGGACACCGATCAGCAGCAGGTGATCGACAAGAAGAAGCTGCCGGCGACGCTGCTCGCCCTCGCCGACGCCTGCCCGGCCGATGCGCCCGACACGGCGATGCGCCTGCGCCTGAAGGCGCTTGCCGCGGCCGACGCCAAGACGCCGGCGAAGATCGATGCGGCGACCCGAGGCGGCCTCGTGGCCCTGCTCGGCGATCCGGCGCGCTCGCGCGAGCAGACCGACATGCTCACCAACTACGCGGCCGAGATCGTGCGCGCCGCGAGCGCGCCGTCGACGGCTGAGCGCACGGCCCTGCTCGGCGCGTTCGACACCGCGCTGAAGCGGCTCGAGGCCGACACGACGCTTTCGCGCGCCGATCGCATGCAGGCGCTGATCGCTCAGGTCGACCTGGCCCGCATCGAAGATCCCGACGAGTCGGCGGTCAAGCCCGGCGCAAAGGCCGCGCCGCGGGCGCCGCTGCCGGCCGCGCTCCTGGCCGACGTGCGCGAGCAGGCGGCCAGGGCCGATCGCGAGATCACCAACGGCTACGAGCGCCAGGCGGTCATCACGGCGGCGGCCTACCTGCTCGAGCGCGCGGGGCTGGATGCCGACTCCGATGCGCTTCTGAAGGCCAACCTCGCCAAGAGCCATTCGCCGTACTACCTGATGTCGGAGCTGGCCAGCAACGCCAAGAAGCGCGGCGACAAGGCCGAGGCGCTGCGCTGGTACCGCGAGGCGTTCGAGAAGAGCGAAGGCCCGGCGACGCGGCTGCAGTGGGGCTCGAGCTACATCGCCGCGCTCGTCGATCTCGCGCCGACCGACGAGGCGACGATCGAATCGGCCACCGGCGAGCTCTGGAGCGAGGCCGAGAAGCAGCCCGACGCGTTCTACCAGCGCAGCGGCCGATCGCTCGAGCGCGTCGGTGCCAAGCTGCAGGCCTGGAACAAGGGCGGCGCGCACCGCGCCGCGATGGACCGCCTGAAGGCCAGGCTCGCGCCGCTTTGCAGCGCGCCTGCGCGCAGCGGCAGCGAGAGGGCGACGTGCGAAGCGCTCCTCACCGGTCCCGTGAAGCCGAGCGCCTGAGGCGCTCCTCGAAGGCGCCCGCCTGAGCCCGCTCCTCGCCGTCGAGCACCTCTGCGTCGGCTTCGGCCGCACGGCGGCGGTCGACGACGTCTCGTTCACGATCGGCGCGGGCGAGAAGTTCGCGCTCGTCGGCGAGTCGGGCTCCGGCAAGTCGGTCACCGCGCTCTCGGTGCTCGGCCTCGTCGACGGCGCGACGACGAGCGGGCGCATCCTGTTCGAGGGCAGCGACCTGCGCGCCAGGAGCGAGCCGGCGCTGCGCGCCGTGCGCGGCGGCGAGATCGCGATGATCTTCCAGGAGCCGATGACGGCGCTCAATCCGCTGCACACGATCGGCGCGCAGATCGGCGAGGCGCTCGCGCTGCACCAGCGGCTCGACCGGCGCGAGGCGCGCCAGCGCTCGATCGAGCTCCTCGAACGGACGGGCATCGCCGAAGCGACGCGGCGGATCGATGCCTATCCGCACCAGCTTTCGGGCGGTCAACGCCAGCGGGCGATGATCGCGATGGCCCTGGCCGGCCGGCCGAAGCTGCTCATTGCGGACGAGCCGACGACCGCGCTCGACGTGACGATCCAGGCGCAGATCCTGGCCCTGCTCGACGAGCTGCAGGCCGAGACCGGCATGGCGCTGCTCTTCATCACCCACGACCTCAACCTGGTGCGCCGCTTCACCGACCGTGTCGGCGTGATGGAGCGCGGCAAGCTGGTCGAGGTCGGGCCGACGGCGCAGGTGTTCGCCTCGCCCCAGCATCGCTACACGCAGTCGCTGCTCGCGAGTCGGCCGCAGCGTGCCGTCGAGCCGATCGCCGTCGATGCGCCCGTCCTGCTCGCGGCGCACGACCTGCGCGTGAGGTTCGAGGTCGCGGGCACCTGGTTCAGGCGTCGCAGCGTCGATGCCGTGCGCTCGGCGACGCTGGAGCTGAGGCGTGGCGAGACGCTCGGCATCGTCGGCGAATCGGGCTCCGGCAAGACGACGCTGGCGATGGCCCTGCTTGCGCTCGTTCCGGTCGCCGACGGCGCGGTGACGATCGACGGCGCGCGCATCGACCCCGCCGATGACGGCGCCTTGCGCGCGATGCGCCGGCGCATGCAGGTCGTCTTCCAGGATCCGTTCGGCTCGCTCAGCCCGCGCATGACGATCGGCCGCATCGTCGGCGAGGGACTGCAGCTGCACCGGCCCGAGCTCGACGCGGCGGCGCGCCAGGCGCTGGTTGCGCGGATGCTGGACGAGGTCGGGCTCGAAGGCTCGGCGTCGGATCCGGACGAACTGCTGCGCCGCTACCCGCACCAGTTCTCCGGCGGGCAGCGCCAGCGCATCGCGATCGCGCGCGCGGTGATCCTTCGGCCGGAGGTGCTCGTCCTCGACGAGCCCACCTCCGCGCTCGACGTCTCCGTGCAGCACCAGGTGCTGGCGCTGCTCGGCGAGCTCCAGCGGCGCTACGGGTTGAGCTATGTCTTCATCAGCCACGATCTCGCCGTGGTGCGTGCGATGTCGCACCGCGTGCTGGTGATGAAGGACGGCCTGATCGTCGAGGAAGGACCGGCCGAGTCGGTCTTTGCCGCGCCGCGCGAGGCCTACACCCGCCAGTTGCTGGCGGCAGCGGCGCTGGGCTGATCCGCCAACCGCGTCAGCGGCGAGCCGGAGGCCGCCGCGTGCCGACCCGGATCTCGTAGCGCGCGTCCTTGGCGGGATCGCCGAAGAAAAGCGTGTCGCCCTCCCATTTGTAGGCGGCACTGAACTCGTCGATCTGCATGCGGCCCTGCGTCATCGTCACGTCGAGCTGAGCTTCGCGCAGGTCGAGGCGATAGACGACGTCGGCGACCCGGACCGAGAGCCGGTGCCCGCTCGACACGTCGACCTCGGCTGCGCCGCAGCGCGGCTGCTCGTCGGGACGGGTCGCGACGCAGAGCTGGCCGTCGTACCGGCCGCTCGACGCGGGCTGCGCCGCCACGGCTGCGGCGAGCAGCGACGCGGCAAGCACGACAGTGACGACGCCCGGCCGCATCCGGGCCTACTTCAGCAGGCCTTCGGCCTTCATCGCCTCCTGCACGGCGGGACGAGCCGCCATGCGGGCCATGAACGCGGCGAGGTTCTTGAACGGCGAGAGGTCGACGCCGACATGCTTGGCCCAGTTCGTGACCGTGAAGAGATAGGGGTCGGCGACGCTGAACTCGCTGCCGAGCAGGTAGTCCTTGCCCTCGAGCTGGGCATCGACCCACTTGTAGCGGTCGAGCAGCTTGGCCTTGACGACCGTCTTGTACTCCTCCGGCGTGGCCGGGTTGAAGAGCGGGCTGAAGCCCTTGTGCAGCTCGCTGGTCGTGAAGTTGAGCCACTCCTGCAGGCGGGCCCTGGCCATCGTGCCGGCCGCGGGCGCCAGCTTCTTTTCCGGCACCTGGTCGGCGATGTACTGGACGATCGCCGGCCCCTCGCTCAGACGCTCGCCGTTGTCGAGCTCGAGCAGCGGCACGTATCCCCGCGGGTTGATCGTGTAGTAGTCGGTGCCGTCCTGGAGCTTGTGGGTCTTGGTGCTGGTCATGACCGGCTCGAACTTCATGCCCGCCTCGCGCAGGACGATGTGGGGCGAGAGCGAGCAGGCGCCGGGGCTGTAGTAGAGCTTCATGGGAGGTCCGTCGGAATGAGGAAGCGGCCATTACACCGCGTCCTGCGACTGGGCGCAGGCGGTCGCGATGGTATGGTGCGCGCTCGCCGACTTCGCCCGCGCCGACATGCCACGCACCACGCTCGATGAAGCCCGCATCCATCCCTCGATCCGCGAGAAGGTGGCGACGCTCAACGCCGACATCGTCCACAACGTCCAGGCGGCGGCGGCCTCGAACCCGGTGCTCGTCGTCGGCATGGCCGGCAACCCGGTCGTGCGCAAGGCGAGAAAGCTCCTGAAGGACGCCGCCGTCCCGTACCACTACCTCGAGTACGGCAGCTACTTCAGCGAATGGCGTCGTCGCAACGCGCTCAAGATGTGGACCGGCTGGCCGACCTTCCCGATGGTCTTCGTCAAGGGCGTCCTGATCGGCGGCGCCGCGGAGCTCGACACGATGGTGAGCGGCGGCGAGCTGAGGCGAACGCTGGGCGAATGACGCCGCTGGCGCGCGTCGCCGGGGCGGGGGTCCTGGCCTGGGCCGCGGCGCTCGGCGCGGCGCGGGTCGGTGCCGTCGAGACGAAGGCCGCTGCGTACGGCGCCGATGCACCGCCCGCCGACTGCCACGTCGCCGGCCTTCGCAACAGCGTGCTGTGCGGGTCGGTGCGGCGCCCGCTCGATCCGCGAGAGCCGGCGCGCGCCTCGATCGACATCCACTACGTCGTCGTGCCGGCGATGGCGCGGCGAAAACACGACGACCCGGTGTTCCTGCTCGCCGGCGGTCCGGGGCAGAGCGCGATCTCGGTCGCGGCGTCGACGATGCCGATCTTCGCCCGGCTCAACAACCGGCGCGACATCGTCTTCGTCGACCAGCGCGGCACCGGCCGCTCGGCCCCGCTGCAGTGTCCCGACCCGGGCGCCGGGACGCTTGCCGAGCAGGCCGACCCCGAGCGCCAGTTCAGCCTTGCGGTGCAGTGCAAGGACGCGCTGCTGAAGCTGCCGTACATCGCGCGTTCGAGCGACCTGGGCCTCTTCACGACATCGATCGCCGTCCAGGATCTCGACGCCGTGCGTGCGGCGCTCGGCGCCGCGCGCGTCGACCTTGTCGGCGCCTCGTACGGCACGCGGGTGGCGCTCGAGTACCAGCGCCAGTTTCCGTCGCGCGTGCGACGCACCGTGCTCGACGGCGTCGTGCCGCCCGACATGGCCTTGCCCGCGGCCGCCTCGGCCGACAACCAGGCCGCGTTCGATGCGCTCGTCGCCGCCTGCGCGGCCGAGGCCGCGTGCGCGCGCGATCATCCCGACCTGCGCGGCCAGTTCGAGGTGCTCCTGCGCTCGCTGCCGAGAAGGCTCAGCGCGTCGGATCCGCTCACCGGTCGCGACGAAGCGCCCGTCGTCAGCCGCGAGATGCTGCTCGGCGCCGTGCGCAGCGCGCTCTACGTGCCGGCCTTCGCGGCAGCGCTGCCGGCGGCGATCGACGCCGCCGCCCGTGGCGACTACGCCGGGCTCGCCGGGCTGAACGCGGCGTTCTCTTCGGGCAAGGCGACGAAGCTCGCGATCGGCATGCATCTCTCGGTGGTCTGCGCCGAGGACGTCCCCGGACTCGCACGCTCGGCCGACCGGCCCGGCCGCGACTTCGGCGACGCTTTCGCGCGCGACTACGAGAGGCTCTGCGCCGGCTGGCCGCGCGGCGAGGTGCCGCCGGCGTTCTATGTCGTCCCGAAAAGCGCGTCGCCGGTCCTCCTGCTGAGCGGTGGCATCGATCCGGCGACCCCGCCGCGTCACGGCGAGCGCGTCGCGCGCGCGCTCGGGCCGATGGCCCGACAGGTCGTCGTCGCCAACGCCGGCCACGGCGTGCTCGCCATCGGCTGCATGCGCGACGTGCTCTTCCGGTTCATCGACGCCGTCGACGACCGCGACGCGATGGCCGTCGATGCGTCATGCGTGGCCGGCGTCCCGCGACCGCCGGCGTTCGTGCCGATCGGCGCGGCCGACGGACGCGCGAAGGTGGCTTCGGAGCCGTCGCGATGATCGAGGTGCGCGCGCTCGCCAAGTCGTTCGCCGTGCCGTCGCGTCGACTGTGGCGTAGCGACGAGCGCGTCGAACGCCGTGTCCATGCGGTGCGCGACGTGAGCTTCGTCGCGCCCGACGGGCAGATCACCGGACTGCTCGGCCCGAACGGCGCCGGCAAGACCACGACGCTGCGCATGCTCGCGGCGCTGATCGCGCCCGACGCGGGCTCGATGTCCGTCGACGGCCTCGACGTCGTCGCCCGGCCGCGCGAGGTGCTTGCGACGATGGGCGTTCTCTCCGATGCGCGCGGGCTCTACCCGCGCCTGACGGCGCGCGAGAACATCGTCTACTACGGCGCCCTGCAGGGCATGGAGCCCGACGCCGCCGACGCGCGCGCGCAGGAGCTGGCGCGGATGTTCGAGATGACCGATCTCCTCGACCGGCGCAGCGCCGGCTTCAGCCAGGGCGAGCGCATGAAGACGGCACTCGCGCGCGCCCTCGTCCACGATCCGGCCAACATCGTCCTCGACGAACCGACCAACGGCCTCGACGTGCTCGCGACGCGCGCCTTGCGCGAGAGCCTTCGCTGGCTGCGCACGCCAGCCGGCGGCTCGAAGTGCATCGTCTTCTCGACCCACATCATGCAGGAGGTCGAGCGACTCTGCGACGGCGTCGTCGTCGTGGCGCACGGCCGCACCGTCGCCTCGGGCAGCGTGGCCGAGCTGCTCGAACGCACCGGCGAGCGCGACTTCGAGGAGGCGTTCGTGAAGCTGGCGTTCGTGCCCGACGCGGCCCGCGAGGCAGCTGCATGAGACGCAGCCTCGTCACCGTCGGCGCCGTCTTTCGCAAGGAGCTTCGCGATGCCCTGCGCGACCGGCGCACGCTCGTCACCGTCATCGTCGCGTCGGTGTTCCTCGGGCCTCTCGTGCTGCTCGCGATCTCCGGCCTGGTCGCGTCGCTCGAGACCCGCGCGGAGCAGCGCGAGGTCTACGTGTCGGGCCTGGCGCACGCGCCGACGCTGCGCAACTTCCTGGAGCGCCAGACCTACTCGGTGAAGGAAGCGCCGGCCGACTTCGAGGCGCAGCTGCGGACGTCGAAGTTCAGCGATGCGGTCGTGGTCGTGCCCGACGATTTCGAGGCGGCGCTGGTGCGCGGTGAATCACCGGCGGTCGAGATCGTTTCGGACAGCGCCAACCAGCGCTCGGAGGCGAGCAGCGGCCGGCTCGAGCGCCTGCTCGCCGGCTTCGGCCGCGAGCGCGTGGTGCTGGGCCTGGCGCTGCGCGGCGTCTCGGTGCGGCTGCTCGAGCCGATGCAGGTCGAGGAACGCGACCTCGCGAGCACGCAGACGCGCGCCACCCGCGTCACCGGCATGCTGCCCTTCTTCGTGATGATGGCGGTCCTCTACGGCGCGCTGCACGCGGCGCTCGACACGACTGCCGGGGAGCGTGAGCGAGGCTCGCTCGAGCCGCTCCTGATGAATCCGGCCGCGCGCTGGGCGCTGGTCGTCGGCAAGTGGGGCGCCGTCGCCTGCGTGAGCATGCTGATCGCGGTGCTGAGCTGCTTCAGCTTCCTGCCCGGGCAGTGGGTCTTGCGCAGCGACACGCTCGCGGCGATGTTCCAGTACGGGCCGCGCGAGGCGTTCCTTTTCATCGCCCTGCTGCTGCCGCTGGCGGCGGCGCTGTCGGCGGTGCTGATGGCGGTCGCGATCCGCTGCCGCTCGTTCAAGGAGGCGCAGGCGAGCACGTCGATCGTCGTGCTGGTCGCGTCCCTGCTGCCGCTGGTGAGCGTGTTCGATCTCGGCGGCGAGGCGCCCTGGCATCTCTGGGTGCCGGCACTGGCGCAGAACACGTTGATGACCCGGGTTCTGAAGGGTGAATCGCTCGACGCGACCCAGCTGCTCGTGCCGCTCGGTGTCTGCGCCGCGCTGACTGCGCTGGGCGTGTGGTACGTGGCGCGGCAGCTGCGCGAGGCGGCGGTGCGATGAGCGGGCTGGACTGGCGCTTCTGTCGCTTCGAGGTGCTCACGGTGCGCGAGCTGCAGTTCATCTACATGGCCCGCCAGGAAGTCTTCGCGGTCGAGCAGCAGTGTGCATTCCTCGACGCCGACGGGCTCGACGAGCGCGCCTTCCATCTCGCCGCGTGGTCGGCCGGCGAGCGCATGCCGATGGCGTACGCGCGCCTGCTCGAGCCCGGCGTGAAGTACGCAGAGGCGTCGATGGGGCGTGTCATCACGACCTCGGCGGCGCGCGGCACAGGGCTCGGTCGCGAACTTGTCGCCCGCGCCCTCGTGCACGCGGAGGCGGTCTGGCCCGGTGGAGCGCTGCGCATATCGGCGCAGACCCGGCTCGAGCGGTTCTACGAGAGCTTCGGGTTCGTGGTCGCCGGCCTGCCGTATCTCGAAGACGGCATCGATCACACCGAGATGCTGCGGCCGGGCGGCTGCCGCTGATCCCGGGGGAGTGAAAGGCACCGGCGCACGGCGGTGCGAAAAAATACAATCGGCGATTCGCTCGGGTCCGCTGATGCTCTTTCCTCGACATTTCGACGTGATCGTCGTCGGTGGCGGTCACGCCGGCACCGAAGCCGCGCTCGCTGCTGCGCGCATGGGTGCGTCGACCCTGCTCCTCACGCACTCGATCGAAACGCTCGGCCAGATGAGCTGCAACCCGTCGATCGGTGGCATCGGCAAGGGTCATCTGGTGAAGGAGATCGATGCGCTCGGCGGCGCGATGGCTGCGGCCGCCGACGAGGCCGGCATCCATTTCCGGATCCTGAATGGGTCCAAGGGCGCGGCGGTGCGGGCGACGCGAGCGCAAGCGGACCGGATTCTGTACAAGGCGGCCATCCGGCAGCGGCTGGAGGTGCAGGCGAACCTTGTGCTCTTCCAGGGTGCATGCGATGACTTGATCGTCACCGGCGACCGCGTGGTGGGCGTTGTGACGCAAGTGGGCGTTCGCTTCGACGGATCGGCTGTGGTCCTGACGGCAGGGACGTTCCTGAACGGCCGCATCCACGTCGGACTGGACAGCCACCCGGGGGGGCGGGCCGGGGAAGGCCCGGCATTGACCTTGTCGGCCCGGCTGAAGGAGCTGAACCTGCCTCAGGGCCGTCTCAAGACCGGCACCCCGCCGCGTCTGGATGGCCGCACGATCGACTATGACAAGCTCGTCGAGCAGCCCGGCGATGGCGGTGCCGATCCGCTCGAAGTCCCGGTCTTCAGCTTCATGGGCGATCCGTCGCGGCATCCGCCCCAGGTGTCCTGCTGGATTACGCAGACCAACGCCCGCACGCACGAGATCATCCGCGCGGGTTTCGGCGAGAGCCCGATGTTCACGGGCCTCATCGATGGTGTCGGCCCGCGTTACTGTCCGAGCATCGAGGACAAGGTGAATCGCTTCGCCGGCAAGGACTCGCACCAGATCTTCCTCGAGCCCGAGGGACTGACAACGCATGAGGTCTATCCGAACGGGATCTCGACGTCGCTGCCCTTCCACGTGCAGGTCGAGGCGGTTCGCTCCATCGCTGGGTTGGAAGCGGCGCACATCGTCCGGCCCGGCTATGCCATCGAGTACGACTACTTCGACCCGCGCGCGCTCAAGCCCACGTTCGAGACGCGCGCGATCGGCGGTTTGTTCTTCGCCGGGCAGATCAACGGGACGACGGGCTACGAGGAAGCTGCGGCTCAGGGACTCCATGCGGGAATCAACGCGGCCCGGCAGG
>JBDTJD010000369.1:0-3953 GCA_039935975.1 Caldimonas sp. | reverse complement strand
GCGAGCACTTCACGTCGAAGAGGATGGTCGCACCGTGGTTGCGCTTGAGCACATCGCGTGCGAAGAGCATGAGCTGGCGGTCGGGGTAGATGATCGCGCCGTCTTTCGTGACGACGCCGAGGCGGTCTCCGTCGCCGTCGAAAGCCAGGCCGAGCTCGGCGTCGCCGTTCTGCACCACGCGCACCAGCTCGGCCAGGTTCTCGGGCTTGCTCGGGTCGGGATGATGGTTGGGGAAGTCGCCGTCGACCTCGGAGTACATCTCGTGCACCGTGCAGCCGAGCGCGCGCAGGATGCCGGGCGCCGAGGCGCCGGGGATGCCGTTGCCGGAATCGACGGCGATGGTCATCGGCCGCGCGAGGTGGCAGTCGCGCACGATGCGGGCGCGGTACTCGGGCAGGATCTCCATCGTCGCGCTGCGGCCGTGCGCCTTGACGTAGTCCTCGCGCTCCATGCGCCGGCGCAGCTGCTGGATCTCCTCGCCGTGAATCGCCCGCCCGGCCAGGACCATCTTGAAGCCGTTGTAGTCCTTCGGGTTGTGGCTGCCGGTCACCTGCACGCCGCTCGAGCAGCCGTGCCTCGCGCGCGTCGCGGCAACGTAATAGAGCATGGGCGTCGTCACGGCGCCGAGGTCGACGACGTCGAGCCCGGTCGAGACCAGGCCGCGGATCAGCGCCGCGGCGAGCGCGGGCCCGGAATGACGACCGTCGCGCCCGACCGCCACGGCCCGCTCCCCTGCGGCAATCGCCGCGCTCCCGAAGGCTCGGCCGAGGTGCTCCGCGAAGGCGGCGTCGATCGTCGTGCCGACGATGCCGCGGATGTCGTAGGCCTTGAAGACCGAACCGTTGACGTGCATGAGGTACCCGAGGCCAGAGTCGCGGCGATTGTAGGGAGGCCCTCCTCGCTCAAGTCTTCGGGGAGGCTGCCGATACGCCGAAGGAGACCTCGAAGCGAGAACCGACGTGCCGAACCCCCGACTCCTGTCGCCCTGGACCACCGCGGCGATCGCCGCGATCGCTGCGATCGCCTCCGGTTGCTCCAAGAAGGAGCCGCCGGCAGCGCCGGGCAAGCCGGCAGCGGTGCAAGCCCGGTCGCGCAGCGCTGCGGCCGCCGGTGCGACGCGGGAGCGGCGCGAATACTCCGACATGCCGACCGGCCCGATCGCCGGCCGCGACACGAGCACGACGACGGCACGCTCGATCGAGGCCGAGGCCCTGCGCGGCGGCCCGCGCGGCGAGCCCCGCGTGTTCGAGAACGCCCAGGAGCAGGCCGAGCTCGCGCGCGGCTCGTCGCCGAAATACATGAACGGTCAGTTCCGCTACTACCTGGCCGGCGTCTCCTTCGTCCAGCAGGACGGTCCGTGCCGCACGCCGCAGCTCGCGGTCCGCCTGGCGGTCGAGAACCTGCATGGCAATCCGACGGCGGCGATCCGCGGCCGGATCACCTTCGCGCGCTCGGCCGGCGTCGAGGGCGGCTCGCAGCTCACCGAGACCGTCGCCGTGCCCTACGGCGTCGACATCGTCGGGCCGTTCTCCGACCAGCGCGGCGGCATCCGCTACGTCACCGCGCACGTCGACCATGTCGACATCTTCCTGGACCCGAAGCGCTGGGCCGAGATCGCGGCAATCGACCCCGGGCGGCTCAAGGTCTGGTTCACGCCCGAGGCCTTCTACTACCCCGACGGCAACCAGTATTCGACCCGGTCCGGCCTCGCGCCCGCGGCGCGCGATCCCGTCACCTGCGGCGGCGGGGAAGGCTCGGTCCGGGCGATCCAGAACTGACGCCGCGCCCTCGCCGCTCGTCGCGCCTGGCGTCGATCGGTCGGCAGACGGCCCATCGACGCAGGCCGGCTCCGTACACTGAACCGCATGGAGACGAGGGAGATGCTGCGCCAGTCCTGGCGCGCCTGGATCAACCGCGGCGCACCGCGCGTCGGGCCCTGGTGGATCGATCACGTCTGGACCGCCCTGTTCTCGCTCGCGGTCGCCCTCGGCTTCTCGATCCTGTTCTCCGACGGCCGCGGCCGTCACATGGTGACGGGCTGGGGCGCCTGGTACCTGGCCAATGCCCTCCTCAGCCTGACCATCGGCTTCTCGATCACGACGGCCTTTCGCCTCGCTGAAAAGCTCGTCGGCAAGCGGCGCCTGCGGGCCTTCGCGCCCTGGCAGCGCTCGCTCTATTTCACGATCGTGCCGATGACGGGCGTCGCGATCGGCTGGCCGCTCGGCATGTGGTGGGCCTTCGACGTCGACGTGCGCAACTTCTTTCCGGTCGACCGGCCCGGACTGTTCACGAGCACGGTGCTCGTGATGCTGCTCGTCAGCGGCATGTTCCAGCTCTTCTTCCGAAGCGCGTCGCTCAAGATCCAGGCCGAGAACCGGGCCGCCGAGGCGCAGCTCAGGCTGCTGCAGGCGCAGATCGAGCCGCACTTCCTCTTCAACACGCTGGCCAACGTCGTCTCGCTGATGGAGATCGACGCGCCGCGGGCGAAATCGATGCTCGAGGCCTTCGTCGACTACCTGCGCGCGTCGCTGTCGGGCCTCGGCCACGGCACCCACACGCTCGGCGACGAGATCGATCTCGTCGAGGCCTACATGAAGATCATCAAAATCAGGATGGAAGACCGGCTCGACTATGCGATCGACGTGCCCGAAGTGCTGCGCGCCCTGCCGCTGCCCCCGCTCACCCTGCAGCCGCTGGTGGAGAACGCGATCATCCACGGCCTCGAGCCCCGGATCGAAGGCGGGCACGTCCGGGTCGGTGCGCACCGCGCCGGCAGCCGGCTCGTGATCGCCGTCGACGACGACGGCGCCGGCCTGGCGGAGAGCACGGTGACGACGCCAGGCCGCCGCGGCGCCGGTGCAGGCACGGCCCTCGCCAACATCCGCCAGCGGCTCGCGCAGACCTATGGCAGCGGCGCCAGTCTCGAGATCGAGGCCGGCCGGCCCCGCGGCGTACGGGCCTGCCTGTCGCTGCCGGTCGCCTCGTGACCCCGCTCGTGCCCACCGCCCTCGTCGCCGACGACGAGCCGCACCTCGCGGCCTACCTCGTCGACCTGCTTGCCAAGGCCTGGCCCGAGCTCGCGGTCCTCCATGTCGCCCGCCACGGCGTCGAGGCGGCCGAGCGCATCGCCGCGCTCGCGCCCGACTTCGCCTTCCTCGACATCAGGATGCCCGGACTCACCGGCCTCGAGGTCGCCCAGGGCATCGAAGGTGCGACCCGGGTCGTGTTCGTGACGGCCTACGACGAGTTCGCCGTCGCCGCGTTCGAGCAGCAGGCCGTCGACTACGTGCTCAAGCCGGTGACGAGCGACCGGCTGGCGCGCACGGTCGAGCGGCTGAAGCGCGAGCTCGCGCCGGCGACGGCGCCGACCGAGGACGCGCGCCTCGCGACCGTCATCCAGCGTCTGCTCGCCGCGACCCCGGCGGCCGCCGCACCGGCGCGGCTGCGCTACGTGCGTGCGAGCCAGGGCGAGCTCACCCACCAGGTCGATGTCGCCGACGTCCTCTTCTTCCACGCCGACGACAAGTACACGTGCGTGCGCACGGCCGGCGGCGAGTACCTGATCCGCACGCCGATCAGCGAGCTCGCGGCCGCGCTCGACCCGGAGCGCTTCGCGCAGGTCCACCGGTCGACGATCGTCAACCTCGACCACCTCGCCGGGACGCGACGCGACGAGGCGAGCCGGCTTTTCGTGAGAGTCCGCGGCCACGCCTGCGAGCTGCCGGTGAGCCGCGCCTATGTCCACCTCTTCAAGGCGATGTGAGAGGCACCTATCATCGAGGGTTCGCCGGCGCGTCGCCGCGCAAACCACATACGGAAACATTCATGCCGATCCGCACCGCAACCGTCTCCCGCCAGCTCCAGAAGAATGGCGCCCGGCTCCACCTGGCCATGACGAGCCAGGCCCACAGCGCGAGCGGCACGGCCGCCAAGCCCTCCGAGCCGGTGCAGGC
>JBDTJD010000368.1:0-3026 GCA_039935975.1 Caldimonas sp. | reverse complement strand
GGCGACTTCAAGCTCCTCGCCGGGCTAGGCGCCTGGCTCGGCTGGAAGATGATCCTGCCGATCGTTCTCGGCGCCTCGATCATCGGCGCTGTCGCCGGCATCGCGATGAAGATGTCGTCGGCACTGCGCGAGGGGCGCTACGTTCCGTTCGGACCCTTTCTCGCAGGCGCCGCGCTCGTCGTGCTGTTCGTGGGCCAGGAGCGTGTCCTCGGCTGGCTGCGCTGGGCCTGAAGCGAGGCGAGCGACCGTGGCGACGCCTTTGCGGATCGGCCTGACAGGGGGCATCGGCAGCGGCAAGAGCACGGTCGCGTCGATGCTCGCGGCGCGCGGGGCCCGGCTCGTCGACACCGACCTGATCGCGCGCCAGCTCACGCTGCCGGGCGGCGCCGCCATCGATGCCATCCGGTCGAGCTTCGGCGCCGACGTCATCGCCGCTGACGGCAGCCTCGATCGCGCGCGCATGCGCGCCATCGTGTTCGGCGACGTCGAGGCGCGCGCCCGCCTCGAAGCGATCCTGCATCCGCTCATCGGCGCGGAAGCCGCACGCCAGGCCGAGGGCGCCGCACCTGCGACGCCCGCCATCGTCTTCGACGTGCCGCTGCTCGTCGAATCGGGCCGCTGGCGCGCGAACGTCGATCGGGTCTGGGTCGTCGACTGCGAAGAGTCCGTGCAGATCGAGCGCGTCGCGGCGCGGCCCGGATGGAGCGCAGCGACCGCCCGCGCCGTCATCGCGCAGCAGGCCTCGCGTCGGGCGCGACGCCGTGCCGCCGATGCCGTGATCGACAACTCCGGGAGCTCGTTGGCCGAGCTGGGCGAGGACGTCCGGGAGCTCTGGGAGGCCACGGTCGGGGGCAGGACATGACGACGCGCCTGGAGGGTGCCGAGTCGCTATGGAACAATCGCGCCGATCGCCGGTCCGAGGCCGGCTGAACGACCTGCGGTTGCTTCGCCGACGCCTTCGCCTTGATCCGCTACGAATATCCGTTCAACGAGGGCATCCGAACGATGCTCCGGCTCGAGCATCTCTTCGACCGGCTCGGACAGCTGATCGCGCGTGACAGCGCCGTCGATCATCATCATGCACTGGCGACGATCTTCGAGATCATGGATGTCGGCGCGCGGGCAGACCTGAAGTCGGATCTGCTCAAGGAGCTCGAGCGGCATCGCCAGCAGCTGCTCGGCTTTCGCGGCAATCCGGCCATCGCCGAGGCGGCGCTCGAGGCGGTCATCAGCCGCATCGACGGCGCCTTCTCGCGCCTGAACCAGGTCGCGGGCAAGGCCGGCGCGGCGCTCACCTCCAACGAGTGGCTGATGAGCATCCGGAGCAGGATCAGCATTCCTGGCGGCACCTGCGAGTTCGACCTGCCTGCCTACTACGCCTGGCAGCAGCTCGACGCGACACGTCGGCGGGGCGACCTGATGCAATGGGTCTCGTCGCTGATGCCTCTGGCCGAGGCGCTGCAGGTCCTGCTCGGCCTGCTGCGCGACTCTGGCTCGCCGCATCAGGTCGTCGCCCGGGACGGGCAGTATTCGCAGAGCTTGCAACCCGGGCGGGTCTATTCACTGATGCGCGTTCGCATCGACCAGGCGCTCAGCCTGGTTCCCGAGATCAGCGGCCATCGGCTGATGGTGCTGGTGCGGCTGATGCGCCAGGAGACGGACGGGCGACTGCGCCCGAGCAGCGAGGACACGCCGTTCGAGCTCACGTTGTGCGCATGAACGCCGACCCTCCTTTCGCCGCGCGCATCGTGCGCTGTCCGACGTGCGGCGGCGACGCTCTCTACGCCGCGAGCAATCCGGCCCGGCCCTTCTGCAGCCCGCGCTGCAAGAACAACGACTTCGGCGCCTGGGCGAGCGAGGCCTTCGCACTGGCCGCCAGGCCGAAGGACGACGAGGCCGAACCCGAAGCCTAGTGCGCGGGCCTCGCGCGACGGTCAGCGCGCAAGCCAGTAGTCGACGAAGCCGGCGAGGTCGTCGTGGACCGACGACGTGATCGAAAGCTCCTCGCCCTCGTTCGGGCTGCCGTTGGGCGCCCGCAGGACCAGCGCCGCGTGGACGCTGCCCGGGATACCGCGGAAATACGGCAGGTAGTCGTCGACGAAGGCCTCGGGATCGAGGGCCGCGATCGCCTCGGCCTTCGGACTGCGCGCGCCGACAGCATTGCCGGTGGCGATGACGCGCTCGATCGGAAAGCCGCTCTGGCGCAGGTTGCGCAGCCGCGCCGACTCGAATTCGGCGTCGAGGGCCGAGACGCAGACCAGGTCGAAGCCGGCATCGCGAAGTCGATGGCATGCGGCGACCGCCCCGTCGATGACCGGTACCGACGACCAGAAGAGGTCGTCGAAATGGCGACGGAAGTGCGCGCGTCCGGTCTCGTCCAGCCGATCGACGCTCCAGCGATCGATCGGCCAATAGGCAAGCGGATCGCGCTCGACCGGCATCGTCCCGAAGGCGCGTTGCCAGGCGCCGGCGTAGCCGAGGTGGAAGTCGAGCAGGACGCCGTCGGCGTCGAGGGCGATCAGGGGTCGGGCCATGGCCTGAACTGTAGCCAGCGGCGGTGAACGCGCGTTCGCGCGAGTGAAGGAGAAAAGTGCCGCCTCCCCTTGAAACGGGACCTTGCCTCCCTATAATGGTTTTGCTAGCACTCTGAATCGATGAGTGCTAACCCCTCGAGGAAGGGCGGCCATCGGCGACGCCGGACCGCGCTTCCAGACCTATGCAGAACCGAACTCATCCAGGAGATGCCATGAAACTTCGTCCGTTGGCCGATCGCGTGATCGTGAAGCGCGTGGAGCAGGAAACCAAGACCGCCTCGGGAATCGTGATTCCCGACAACGCCGCCGAGAAGCCTGACCAGGGCGAAGTCCTGTCGGTCGGACCCGGCAAGCGCAACGAGCGCGGCGACATCGTCGCCATGAACGTCAAGAAGGGCGACCGCGTCCTCTTCGGCAAGTACAGCGGCCAGACCGTCAAGGTCGATGGCGACGAGCTCCTGGTGATGCGCGAGGAAGACCTCTTCGCCGTCG
>JBDTJD010000367.1:0-10691 GCA_039935975.1 Caldimonas sp. | reverse complement strand
CCGCTGCCGCCGCGCCGGCGTCGCTGCTGGCCGAGGGCGAGCAGCCGCCGCCGGTCTATCGGACCCGGCCGCCGCCTTCTTCCACGCTGCACTATCAGGTGCGCCGCGGCATCCTGCACGGCACCGGCGAGATCCGCTGGCAGGCGTCGGGCGAGGCCTACCGGCTCACGCTCGAAGCGCGCATCTCCGGCCTGACGCTCCTGATCCAGACCAGCGAGGGAGCGATCGACGCGAACGGACTCGCGCCTCATCGCTTCCTGGACCAGCGCGCGCGCCGCCCGGCGCAGGCGGCCAACTTCCGGCGCGACACCGACCGGATCGCCTTCTCGGGCCCGTCGGTCGAGTGGCCGCTCCTGCCCGGCAGCCAGGACCGGCTCAGCTGGATGATCCAGCTCGCCGGCATCGCCGCCGCCGAGCCAGGATTGCTCGTGGACGGCGGCCGGATCTCGATGGTCGTCGTCGGCGCGCGTGGCGAGGCCGCGGTCTGGACTCTTCGCTGCGCCGGCCGCGAGGACGTGGAGACGGCGTGGGGCACGTCGCACGCCGTGAAATTCGTGCGTGCGGGAAGCTCGGCCCACGACACCCACGCCGAGATCTGGCTCGACCCTGCGCGCGACTATCTCCCGGCTCGGGCGACGATGCGCAACGGTGACGGCGCGGGCGAATACGAGCTGCTGCTGGAGCGCGTCGAGCCGGCGTCGTAGAGCGGCGGTCGGACGGCCGCGCCGGCCGCCGGCTTGCAATTGCGGCCGGGTGCCGCAGCTAGGGTTCAGGAGAGACCCTCATGCACATGCTCTACAACTCGGACAGCGTCACCGTCGTCGCCTTCGAGATCCCGGACGGCCCCCAGGCCGGCCCCGCCGAGGCGCCGCGCGGCGGCTTCGAGATCGTCGACAAGTTCGCCCGGAAGGACATCTTCATCGAGGGCGCCGTCGCCGCGAGGTTCAAGGCCGGCGTCCAGGCCCTGATGGAGACCCAGCCGAGCGAGGAAGACATCGACGACTACATCGGCGGCTTCGCCGAGTTGATGCCGCAGCCGCTCGTCCTCCACTGAGCCGCCGCCACTCAAGTTCGGGTCGCGCCCGCCGATAGGGAGAAGGGCGCGCGAGCATGCGGTTCGAGCGCGGTGCAGTCGCGTTCGAGAGGTTCATGACGGTCGAGTCGATCAGCTCCGGGGTGCCAGCGGTGATGCCGGCGCTGCCGATGCTTCTGCTCGCCGCGGCGATCGGCAGCCTCTCGGCCTACGTCTCGTTCGACCTGGCGCGCCGGGTTCGCGTCCTGCGCACGCGCAGTGGCGTCGTGTGGCTGGTCGGCGCCGCCGCGGCGCTCGCGATCGGCGTCTGGTCGAGCCAGATCATCGGCATCGCGGCCGAGCCGCTCCCGTTCGCCGTCGGCTACGACGCGCTCGGCATCGCCGGCGCGTGGCTCGCCTCCCTGGTGGCCGGCGTCGCCGGCCTCGGCGCCGTCGCCGGCCGCGTCGCGACGCCCGGTCGCGTCGGCTTCGGCGCCTTCGCGCTCGGCATCGGCACCGTCGGCGCCCACGCGCTGGCACTGGCGCCGCTCGGCCTGGCACCGGGCATCGAATGGCAGGCGCTGCCGCTCGCCGGCGCCTTCGCCGGTGCCGCGGGCGGCTGCATGATCGCCCTTGGCGCGTTCTTTCGCGGCGGCGCACGGACGCGCCCGCTCAGCTGGCGCTGGCAGGCCGTGGCGGCCGTCGCCTTCGGCATCAGCCTGGTCGTCAGCCAGCAACTCGTCATCGGCGCCGCCGACCTCGACCGGCAAGTCGCCTCCGCCCACGCCGATCGGCTGACGTCGACGACCCTCACGCTGCTCGCGTCGGTGGGGTCGGTCGCGATCCTGCTGGTCGGCCTGCTGTTCTCGGTTCTCGAGGCGAACCTGCGACGGTCGCTGCGCCGCGCCGAGAGCCAGCTCGAGCGGTCCACTTTCCGCGACGGCCTCACCGGCCTGCCCAACCGGCTGATGTTCGACGGCCTGCTTGCCCAGGCCGTGCAGGGCGCCGACCGCGAGAAGAGAAGGCTCGCGGTCCTGTTCATCGATCTCGACGGTTTCAAGCCCGTCAACGAGTCGCTCGGGCACCTCTCCGGCGACCTGCTGCTGCGCGAGACCGCGGCGCGCCTGAAGCGCTTCGCCCGTGCCGAGGACCTCGTCGCCCACCTCGGCGGCGACGAGTACGTCATGCTCGTCGGCGCCAATCCGAGCGGGGAGGACGCGGCGATCTTCGCCGAGCGCCTGCAGACCGCGATCGGCGAGCCCTGCTGCATGAACGGACAGGAGGCGACGGTCTCCAGCTCGATCGGCATCGCGCTGTACCCGGACCACGGCCCGGCGGCGGAGATCATCGCCAACGCCGAGGCGGCGATGCGCTCGGCCAAGGTCGGCGGCGGCGCCAGCTACGCCTTTTTCGAGCAGCGCATGATGACCGGCGCGCGCGAACAGCTCGACCTCCTGCGCGACCTGCGCCGGGCGCTGGCCGACGGCCAGCTCCATCTCGTATACCAGCCCAAGATCCATGCACCGAGCGGCGAGATCACGGGCGCCGAGGCGCTGATGCGCTGGGAGCATCCGCGGCGCGGCATGATCGGACCGGACCAGTTCATCCCGATCGCCGAGCGCTTCGGCCTGATCGGCGCGATCGGCAACTGGCTGATCGAGGAGGCCTGCCGCCAGGCCGGCGAGTGGCGCGATGGCGGGCTGCAGATGCGCGTGGCCATCAACCTGTCGGCGCATCAGCTGCGCCACGTCGACCTCGCCGACCGCATCGACATGGCGCTGCGCCGGCACCACATCCGGCCGCAGCTGCTCACCTGCGAGATCACCGAGTCGGTGGCCATGGAAGACGCGACGAACGCAATCCGCATGGTCGAGCGGCTGAGCACGCTCGGCGTCAACATCTCGATCGACGACTTCGGCACCGGCTACTCGAGCCTGTCGTACCTGAGGAAGCTGCGCGCCGGCGAGCTGAAGATCGACAGGAGCTTCGTCCTCGACCTCGAGACCAGCGCCGACGCGCGCGCGGTCGTCGACGGCATCGTCAAGCTCGCCCAGGCGCTCGGCCTGAAGGTCGTCGCCGAAGGCGTGGAGTCGGAGGCGCAGCACCAGATCCTGCGCTCCCTGGGCTGCCACGAGCTGCAGGGCTTTCTCTTCGCGCGGCCGATGACGGCGCGAGCCCTGTCGTGCTGGGCGATGGAGGACGTCGGCCCGCGCGCGCTCGAGTTCCGCGATTCCCTCTACAGCACCACGGCCGCCGGCGCCTTGCACTGAAGCGTTCGACGGGGCTTCCTACAATCGGGGCATGCAGCCCCAGCCCTACACCCGCGGTGCCGCGCTCGCCGACATCCTGAAGCAGCGCATCGTCATCCTCGACGGCGCGATGGGCACGATGATCCAGCGCTACAAGCTGACCGAGGCCGATTACCGCGGCGAGCGCTTCAAGGACCACGCGAAAAGCCTGAAGGGCAACGGCGACCTGCTTCAGATCACGCGGCCCGACGTCATCGAGGCGATCCACGAGCAGTACCTGCGGGCCGGCGCAGACATCGTCGAGACCAACACCTTCGGCGCGACCTCGGTGGCCCAGGCCGACTACGACCTGGCCTCGGTGGCGCGCGAGATGAACGTCGAAGGCGCACGGCTGGCGCGCCAGGCCTGTGACAAGTTCAGCAGCGCCGACAAGCCCCGCTTCGTCGCCGGCGCGCTCGGGCCGACCCCGAAGACGGCGAGCATCAGCCCCGACGTGAACGATCCCGCAGCCCGCAACGTCACCTTCGCGGAGCTGCGTGACGCGTATCGCGAGCAGGCCGAGGGGCTGCTGGAGGGCGGCTGCGACCTCTTCCTGGTCGAGACCGTCTTCGACACCCTCAACGCCAAGGCGGCGATCTTCGCGCTCGACGCGCTGATGGAGGAAAGCGGCGAGCGCCTGCCGGTGATCGTCTCGGGCACCGTCACCGACGCCTCGGGCCGGATCCTCTCGGGCCAGACCGTGAGCGCGTTCTGGCACAGCGTGCGCCACGCACGCCCGATCGCGATCGGCCTCAACTGCGCCCTCGGCGCGGCGCTGATGCGGCCGTACATCGAGGAGCTGGCGCGCGTTGCCGGCGACACCTTCGTGAGCTGCTATCCGAACGCCGGGCTGCCCAACCCGATGAGCGAGACCGGCTTCGACGAGACGCCGGAGATCACCGCCGGCCTGCTCGAGGAGTTCGCGAAGTCGGGCTTCCTCAACATCGCCGGCGGCTGCTGCGGCACGACGCCCGAGCACATCGCGCAGATCGCCGAGCGCGTCGGCCGCTACAAGCCGCGCACCGGCCGGCGCGGCGAGCTCTTCGGCGAGCTCGTGGCGGCGTGATGGGCGAGCCCGAGGCTGTTGCGCCCCTCAAGCTGTCCGGCCTCGAGCCCGTCCTGATCGGCGCGGGCTCGCTCTTCGTCAACATCGGCGAGCGCACCAACGTCACCGGCTCGAAGGCGTTCGCGCGGCTGATCCTCGGCGGCCGCTTCGAGGACGCCCTCGCGGTGGCGCGTCAGCAGGTCGAGAGCGGCGCCCAGATCATCGACGTCAACATGGACGAGGCGATGCTCGATTCGAAGGCGGCGATGGTCCGCTTCCTCAATCTCGTCGCCGGCGAGCCCGAGATTGCGCGCGTGCCGATCATGATCGACAGTTCCAAGTGGGAGGTGATCGAGGCCGGCCTGCAATGTGTTCAGGGCAAGGGCATCGTCAACTCGATCTCCATGAAGGAAGGCGAGGCGGCGTTCCGGCACCAGGCCAACCTGGTCCGGCGCTACGGGGCGGCGGCCGTCGTGATGGCGTTCGACGAGAAGGGCCAGGCCGACACCTACCAGCGCAAGACCGAGATCTGCGCGCGGGCCTACAAGATCCTCGTCGAGGAGGTCGGCTTCGCGCCCGAGGACATCATCTTCGACCCGAACATCTTCGCGATCGCCACCGGCATCGAGGAGCACGACAACTACGCCGTCGACTTCATCAACGCGACGCGCTGGATCAAGGAAAACCTGCCGGGCGCCAAGGTCTCGGGCGGCGTCTCGAACGTGAGCTTCTCGTTCCGCGGCAACGACCCGGTGAGGGAAGCCATCCACACCGTGTTCCTGTACCACGCGATCAAGGCGGGCATGGACATGGGCATCGTCAACGCCGGCATGGTCGGCGTCTACGACGACCTCGACCCGGAACTGCGCGAGCGCGTCGAGGACGTCGTCCTCAATCGCGTGCCGACGCTCAAGGCCGGCGAGGCGAAGTCGACGGCGGGCGAGCGACTGATCGAGATCGCCGAGCGCGCCAAGGGCATGTCGCGCGACGAGTCGACGCGCCTGGCCTGGCGCGGCACGCCGGAGCAGCCAAAGACGGTCGACGAGAAGCTCTCGCACGCGCTCGTCCACGGCATCACCGAGTTCATCGTTGAGGACACCGAGACGGCCTGGCAGGCGCTGAAGGCAGAGGGCGGCCGGCCGCTGCACGTCATCGAGGGGCCGCTGATGGCCGGCATGAACATCGTCGGCGACCTGTTCGGCCAGGGCAAGATGTTCCTGCCGCAGGTGGTGAAGTCGGCGCGCGTGATGAAGCAGGCGGTGGCGCATCTCCTGCCCTACATCGAGGCCGAGAAGCTGCTCCTCATCGAGGGCGGCGGCGAGGCCCGGGCCAAGGGCAAGATCGTGATCGCCACCGTGAAGGGCGACGTCCACGACATCGGCAAGAACATCGTCACGGTCGTCCTCCAGTGCAACAACTTCGAGGTCGTCAACATGGGCGTGATGGTCGCGTGCCAGGACATCCTCGCCAAGGCGAAGGTGGAAGGCGCCGACATCATCGGCGTGTCGGGACTCATCACGCCGAGCCTCGAGGAGATGCAGCACGTCGCCGCCGAAATGCAGCGCGACGACTTCTTCCGGATCAGGAAGATCCCGCTCCTGATCGGCGGCGCGACGACGAGCCGCGTCCACACCGCCGTCAAGGTCGCGCCGCACTACGAGGGCCCGGTCGTCTACGTGCCCGACGCGAGCCGCGCCGTCGGCGTGTGCAGCGAGCTGCTCTCGGACGACCGCGCCGCCGCCTACGTCGCCGAGGTCGAAGCCGACTACGCACGGGTGCGCGCCCAGCACGCCAGCAAGAAGGCGGTGCCGCTGGTCACGCTCGCCGAGGCGCGCGCCAACAAGACCCCGATCGACTGGGCGTCGTACACGCCGCCGGTGCCGAAGTTCATCGGCCGGCGCGTCCTGAAGAATCAGGACCTGGCCGAGATTGCCGAAAGCATCGACTGGGGCCCGTTCTTCCAGACCTGGGAGCTCGCCGGTCCCTATCCCGCGATCCTCACCGACGAGATCGTCGGCGAGTCGGCACGGCGCGTCTTCTCGGACGGCAAGCGGATGCTTCGCCGCGTCATCGAGGGCCGGTGGCTGCGCGCCAGCGGCATCGTCGGCCTCTACCCTGCCGCGACGGTGGGCGATGACGACATCGAGATCTACCGCGACGAGTCGAGGAGCGACGTGCTCTTCACCTGGCGCGGCCTGCGGGTGCAGAGCGTTCGCCCGGTCGTCGACGGCATCAAGCGCCCGAACCGCTGCCTGGCCGACTTCATCGCGCCCCGGGGCTCGGGCCGGAGCGACTACATCGGCCTCTTCGCGGTCACCGCCGGGCTCGGCGTCGACAAGAAGGAAAAGCAGTTCGCGGCCGACCTCGACGACTACAGCTCGATCATGTTGAAGGCGCTCGCCGACCGGCTGGCGGAGGCCTTCGCCGAGCGGCTGCACCAGCGCGTGCGCACCGACTTCTGGGGCTACGCCGCCGACGAAGCGCTCGACACCGCCAGCCTGGTGGCCGAGCGCTATCGCGGCATCCGGCCGGCGCCCGGCTATCCAGCGTGTCCCGACCACACCGTCAAGCGCGACCTTTTCCGCGTCCTCGGCTGCGACGAGATCGGCATGCAGCTCACCGAGAGCATGGCGATGATGCCGGCGGCGAGCGTCTCCGGCTTCTACCTCGCGCATCCCGAGTCGACCTACTTCAATGTCGGCAAGATCGGACGCGACCAGCTGAAAAGCTGGGCCGAGCGCAGCGCCGTGGCGTCCGAGGATGCCGAGCGGGCCCTGATGCCGCTGCTCTGACGGCGTCGCAGGCCGCGCCCGCGGCTGCGTTTTCTTACGACTGGCGCAGACCCTTTCAAGAGTCACCGAAGCCGTCGCTCTTCATGGCGGCGAGGGCGCCGGATCGGCGCCGCGGACCGGCGCGCGCCGTCGAAGTGACGGCAATGGGCGGCAAACGGCCGCGAATCGGCTTCGGGCGCGATGGCACGCCCCCTGCGTTTCATGACGGGTAAGCAAATTCGTCAGGTGTCTCGCAAAGGTCGATGGTGGACAAACTCGAAAAAATGCGCTTGGTGCGCAGCAATCTCGTGCGGCCGATGGTCGCGACTGCCGCAACGGCGCTCGTGGTCGCCCTGGCGGCGTGCGGGGGCGGCGCCAGCGACAGCAGTGGCGGCGGCAGCAGCCCGGCGCCGGTGGCGCCGACGTCGACGCCGACCAAGGTCGAGGCCTCGCGCTTCCTCGGTCAGGCGACGATGGGGCCGAGCAGCGCCGACATCGACCACATGGCCTCGGTGTCGTACTCGGCCTGGTTCGACGAGCAGTTCGCCAAGCCGCAGACGCTCCATCGCCTCTACATCAACCAGGCGACGGCCGATGCCGCCGCCATCGGCCAGCAGGTCAGCGAGGTCAATTTCTACGACTCCTGGTGGAGCCAGGCGCTCGGCGCCGACGACCAGCTGCGCCAGCGGGCCGCGTTCGCCCTGTCGGAGATCTTCGTGATCTCGTTCTCCAACGCCACCCTGCAGACCCAGCCGCGCGGCGTCGCGTCGTACTACGACATGCTCGGCGAGAAGGCGTTCGGAAACTTCCGCGACCTGCTCGACGGCGTCACCTATCACCCGATGATGGGCATCTTCCTGACCCACCTGAAGAACCAGAAGGAAGACGCGACGACCGGCCGAGTGCCCGACCTCAACTTCGCGCGCGAGGTCACCCAGCTCTTCACGATCGGCCAGTACAAGCTCAACCTCGACGGGTCGCCGGTGATGGCTTCCGGCGCGCCGGTCGCGGCCTACAAATCGGCCGACCTGGACGGACTCTCGCAGGTCTTCACCGCTCTCAGCTGGTACGCGGGCCCGAACCTCACCGACCGTACCAGCGCGCGCTTCTTCGGTGGCAGCCCCGATCCGTCGCGCGACTGGCGGCCGATGCAGGACTACAACCAGTACACGGCCAACACCAGCTTCCATTCGGTGAGCGCCAAGAACTTCTTCGGTCTGACGATCGCGCCGCAGACGACGCCCGACACGGTCGGCGACGTGAAGATCGCGCTCGACACGCTCTTCAACAACCCGAACGTCGGCCCCTTCATCGGCAAGCAGCTGATCCAGCGCCTGGTCAGCAGCAATCCGAGTCCGGCCTATGTCGCCCGCGTCGCGGCTGCGTTCAACGACAACGGCAGCGGCGTGCGCGGTGACATGAAGGCGGTGTGGAAGGCGATCCTGCTCGACCCGGAAGCGCGCGCCGTCGGCACCTCGACCAGCGCGGGCAAGCTGCGCGAGCCGGTGCTGCGGCTGTCGCACATGCTGCGCGCCTTCAAGGCCACCTCGACCAGCGGCCGCTTCACCGGCATCGGCCTCACCGACGATCCGGCGACGCGCCTGAACCAGACGCCGATGTTCGCGCCGACGGTGTTCAACTTCTTCCGTCCCGGCTACGTCCCGTCGGGCAAGGGCCTGTCGGACGCCGGCCTCGTCGTCCCCGAGATGCAGCTCACCCACGAGCTGTCGGTGGCTGGCTACATGAACTACATCCGCGGCTGGGTGCCGCTCAGCACGGCGCGCGACATCCGGCAGGACTACGCCGCCGAGGTCGCGCTCGCCGGCGTGCCCGCCGACCTGGTCGACCGCATGGACCTGCTCCTCTTCGGCGGCACGATGCCGGCCGCGCTGAAGACGCAGCTCGTGGCGGCCGTGACGAGCCGCGCGATCCCCGCCGCCGTGTTGCCGCCGGGAACGCCCGCGAGCGGCGCGCCGGCGCCGGCGCCCACCAACCAGGCCGCGATCGATGCCGCCAGGCTCGACCGGGTCTACATCGCCGTCTTCCTGTCGATGGCCTCGCCCGACTACCTGATCCAGAAATAGCAGACCCACCATGTCGCAATTCAACGCTGAACGCCGTCGGTTCCTCCGCACCGCGTCGATCGTCTCGGGCTCCGTCGGCGCCGCCGGTGCGCCCTTCGCGCTCAACCTGGCCAGCCTCGGCACCGCGGTCGCCCAGACCGTGCCCGACTACAAGGCGATCGTCTGTCTCTTCCTCTATGGCGGCAACGATTCGTCGAACATGGTGCTGCGCACCGACACGACGTCGTTCGCCGAGTACACGCGAATGAGGAACACCGGCCAGGATCCGATCGCGCTGCTCGCCCCGGGCACTGCGCCGAACGGCGGCGCGACTCGCGGGTCGCCGGCACGGCTCGGCGGCGTCCTGCCGATCGCACCGAAGTTCACCGTCTCGAACGAGAACGCCGTCAACACCTTCGCGGTCCATCCGAGCATGCCGGAGGTGCAAAGCCTCTTCGCCGCCGGCCGGCTCGCGGTGCTCGCCAACGCCGGGCCGCTGGTCGTTCCGCTCACCCGCGCCGACTACACCTCCAACTCCAAGCCGCGGCCGCAGGCGCTCGGCTCGCACAACGACCAGCAGTCGACCTGGCAGGCGCTCGGCCCCGAGGGCGTGAAGATCGGCTGGGGCGGGCGCCTCGGCGACATGGTCGCGAGCAGCAACGCGAACTCGGTCTTCACGAGCGTCTCGGTGGCCGGCAATGCCGTCTTCTCGGCGGGCCAGACGACCTTCCAGTACCAGGTCGGCAACGGTGGCGCGGCGGCCATCGGCGGCCTCACCGGCAACCTCTTCAACTCGGCGGCGGCGGCGACCACGCTTCGCTCGATCATCACGGCCGACAACAGCCACCTGTTCGCGAAGGAATACAGCGCGATCGTCAACCGGTCGATCGATGCCCAGGCGATGTTCCAGACCGCGTTTGCCGCGTCGGCGATCGCTGCGCCGTCGCAGTATTTCCAGCCGTCGAGCGGGAACAACCAGACCAACGGCCTGGCCCAGCAGCTGCAGACCGTGGCGCGCGTCATCGGCTCGCGCTCGGCCCTCGGCGCCAAGCGCCAGGTGTTCTTCGTCTCGATGGGCGGCTTCGACACCCATGACACCCAGAACGCCAGCCAGGCCGACTTGCTGGCGCGCCTGTCGCACGCGCTCGGCTACTTCGACACGGCGCTCGCCAATATCGGCGGCGTCGACATGCGCAACAACGTGACCCTGTTCACCGCCTCGGACTTCGGCCGCACGATCACCACCAACGGCGACGGCACCGACCACGGCTGGGGCTCGCATCACTTCGTCATGGGCGGCGCCGTCAACGGCCGCGAGGTCTACGGGCGCTTCCCGATCTTCGGCCTCAACAACAACCAGGATTCGGCCAACAACGCCTACCTGCCGGTGACCTCGGTCGACACGATCGGCAGCACCCTCGGCAAGTGGTTCGGGGTGAGCGATGCCAACCTCGACACCGTGTTCCCGAACCTGCGTAACTTCCCGCGCGACCTGGGCTTCCTGAAGGCCGG
>JBDTJD010000366.1:0-3519 GCA_039935975.1 Caldimonas sp. | reverse complement strand
GCCGCCAACGCCGCATCCGCCCCCGCCACGCCATGAAACCTCTCGCCTCCCCGCGTGTGATCGCGACCGCCGGCGCCGCCTGCGTCGTGGTCGTCGCCGCGATCCTCGGCCTGCATGCGCACGCCGCCGACGACAAGAAGTCTGCCGCTCCGGTGAAGCCGGCGCTGAGCGTCGTCGTCACGCAGCCGCAGCGGGCCACCCTGCCGCTCCTCGCACGCGCCAACGGCAACATCGCCGCCTGGCAGGAGGCGATCGTCGGCACCGAGGCGAACGGCCTGCGCATCGCCGACGTGCGGGTCAACGTCGGCGACGTCGTGAAGCGCGGCCAGATCCTCGCCACCTTCGCCACCGACACGATGCAGGCCGACCTCCTGCAGTCGCGCGCGACGGTGGCCGAGGCCGAGGCGACGCTCGCCGACGCGAGCGCGAACGCCGAGCGCGCCAAGAGCCTGCGCGCGACCGGCGCGCTCAGCGAGGCGACGATCAACCAGTACGTCACCGCCGAGCGCACCGCCAAGGCCCGCCTCGACGCCCAGCGCGCTGCGGCGCAGTCGCGCCAGCTCAAGCTCGGCCAGACCGTCGTGATCGCGCCCGACAACGGCGTGATCTCCTCGCGCAGCGCGACGGTCGGCGCGGTGCTGCCGGCCGGCCAGGAGCTCTTTCGCATGATTCGCCAGGGCCGGCTCGAGTGGCGCGCCGAGGTCCCGTCGCCGGACATGGCGCAGATCAAGCCGGGCGTGAAGGTCAGCGTCACGCCGTCCGGCGGCACGCCGATCGCCGGCGTCGTGCGCATGGTCGCGCCGACCGTCGATCCGCAGACCCGCCTGGGGCTCGTCTATGTCGATCTGCCGGCGCCGGCGGGCGCCCGCGCGGGCATGTTCGCGCGCGGCGAGTTCGACATCGGCAGCTCGAGCGCGCTCACCCTGCCGCAAAGCGCGGTGCAGCTGCGCGACGGCTTCAGCTACGTCTTCCGGGTCGGCAACGACTCGAAGGTGACGCAGGTGAAGATCGCCGTCGGCCGGCGCATCGGCGACCGCATCGAGGTGCTCTCCGGGCTCGACCCGCAGGCGCGCGTCGTCGCCTCGGGCGGCGGCTTCCTCGCCGAGGGCGACACCGTCCGTGTCGTCGACACGCCGCCGGCGATGGCGGCCGCCTCGGCGGCGACGGCGCGGCCATGATCAACGTCTCGTCCTGGTCGATCAGGAATCCCATCCCCGGGGTCCTGCTCTTCATCATGCTCACGGCCATCGGCCTGATGAGCTTCAGGGCGATGAAGGTCCAGAACTTCCCGGACATCGACCTGCCGACGGTCACGGTCACGGCGTCGCTGCCGGGCGCATCGCCCGCGCAGCTCGAGACCGACGTCGCCCGAAAGCTCGAGAACCAGATCGCGACGCTGCAGGGCGTCAAGCACATCTACACCTCGGTGCAGGACGGCGTCTCGCGGACGACGGTCGAGTTCCGGCTCGAAAAGCCCACCCAGGAGGCGGTCGACGACGTGCGCGACGCGGTCTCGCGCGTGCGCTCCGACCTGCCCGCCGACCTGCGCGATCCGGTCATCTCCCGGTTCGACCTCGCCGGCTCGCCGATCCTCACCTATACGGTGGCGTCGAGCCGGATGGACGACGAGGCGCTGTCCTGGTTCGTCGACGACACCGTCACGCGCACGCTGCTCGCGGTGCGCGGCGTCGGCGCCGTGACGCGCGTCGGCGGGGCGACGCGGGAGGTGCGCGTCGAGCTCGACCCGGCGCGCCTGCTTGCGCTCCACGCCACCGCCGCGGACATCTCGCGCCAGCTGCGCCAGACCCAGCGCGAGAGCTCGGGCGGGCGCACCGACGTCGGCGGCGCCGAGCAGTCGGTGCGCACGATCGCCACCGTGCAGACGGCGGCCGAGCTGGCACAGATGGAGATCAGCCTCGGTGACGGTCGGCGCATCCGCCTCGACCAGGTCGCGCGCGTCCTCGACACCGTCGGCGAGAAGCGATCGGCGGCCTATCTCGACGGCAAGCCCGTCGTCGGCTTCGAGATCGTGCGCACGCGTGGCGCGGGCGAGGTCGAGGTCGCGGACGGCGTGCGCGCGGCGCTCGAGACGTTGAAGAAGAGCGATCCGAGCATCACGATCACCGAGGCCTTCAACTTCGTCGAGCCGGTCGAGCAGAACTACGAAGGCTCGATGATGCTGCTCTACGAAGGCGCAGCCCTGGCCGTCCTCGTCGTCTTTCTCTTCCTGCGCGACTGGCGCGCGACGCTGGTCGCCACGACGGCCCTTCCGCTTTCGATCATCCCGGCGTTCTGGGTGATGTCGCTGCTCGGCTTCTCGCTCAACGGCGTGACGCTGCTCGCCCTGTCGCTCGTCGTCGGCATCCTGGTCGACGACGCGATCGTCGAGATCGAGAACATCATGCGCCACCTGCGCATGGGCAAGAAGCCCTTCCAGGCGGCGATGGAGGCAGCCGACGAGATCGGCCTGGCGGTGATCGCGACCACCTTCACGCTGATTGCCGTGTTCCTGCCGACGGCGTTCATGAGCGGCGTGCCGGGCAAGTTCTTCGTCCAGTTCGGCTGGACCGCGGCGATCGCGGTCTTCTTCTCGCTTGTCGTCGCCCGGATGCTGACGCCGATGATGTCGGCCTACGTGCTGAAGCCGCCGAAGAAGGCCCACACCGAAGGCCGCTGGATCATCATCTACATGGGCTGGATGCGCTGGTGCCTGCGCCACCGGATCGTCACGACGATCGGCGCGCTCGTCTTCTTCGTCGGCGGTCTCGCCCTCGTGCCGCTGCTGCCGACCGGCTTCATCCCGCCCGATGACCTCTCGCAGACGCAGGTGCAGATTGCCCTGCCGCCCGGGTCGACCTTCGCGCAGACCAACGCCACCGCCGAGGCCGCGCGCGTGATCGTCGCGAAGAACCCCTACGTCAGGCTGATCTACACGACGGTGGGCGGCGGCGCGACCGGTGCCGATCCGTTCCAGGGCAGCGGCACGGCCGACGTGCGCAAGGCCGCGCTCACCCTCAACCTCACGCCGCGCGCGGAGCGGCACGGCGTGCGCAAGCAGGAGATCGAGAAGGAGCTGCGCGACGCGCTCGTCGCGGTGCCGGGCGCGCGCATCAACGTCGGCTTCGGCGGCTCGAACGAGAAGTACACGCTCGTTGTCGCCGGCGAGGACGGCGCCGTGCTTGCCGACGCGGCGCGCCGGGTCGAGCAGGAGCTGCGCACGCTCAAGGGCATCGGCACCGTCACCTCGTCGTCGAGCCTGGTGCGCCCGGAGCTCATCGTGCGGCCCGACTCGGCGCGCGCCGCCGACCTCGGCGTCACCACCGCGGCGATCGGCGAGACGCTGCGCGTCGCTACTGCGGGCGACTACGACCAGAGCCTCGCCAAGCTCAACCTCTCGCAGCGCCAGGTGCCGATCGTCGTCAAGCTGCCCGCCGAGGCGCGCACCGATCTCGGCCTGATCTCCCGCCTCGCCGTGCCCGGGGCGCGCGGCCCGGTGATGCTCGGCAACGTCGCGACGCT
>JBDTJD010000365.1:0-6334 GCA_039935975.1 Caldimonas sp. | reverse complement strand
ATCGCCGCGATGGGCGACAAGATCCAGTCG
Organism: Caldimonas sp.; assembly: GCA_039935975.1. Classification (GTDB taxonomy): domain Bacteria; phylum Pseudomonadota; class Gammaproteobacteria; order Burkholderiales; family Burkholderiaceae_C; genus Schlegelella_A. The sequence goes on along the minus strand of JBDTJD010000365.1, from coordinate 6,304 downwards.
AAGAAGCTCGCGGCCAAGGCCGGCGTGAGCACCATCCCCGGCCACAACGAGGCGATCGAGAGCGCAGCGCTGGCGGTCGGTATCGCGAGGAAGATCGGCTACCCCGTGATGATCAAGGCATCGGCCGGCGGCGGCGGCAAGGGCCTGCGCGTGGCCCACGACGACGCCCAGGCCGAAGAAGGCTTCGCGTCGTGCCGCAACGAGGCCAGGGCGAGCTTCGGCGACGACCGCGTCTTCATCGAGAAGTTCGTCGAGGAGCCACGCCACATCGAGATCCAGGTGCTCGGCGACGCGCACGGCCACTGCGTCTACCTCTGGGAGCGCGAGTGTTCGATCCAGCGTCGGCACCAGAAGGTGGTCGAGGAGGCGCCCAGCCCGTTCCTCGACGACGCGACCCGCAAGGCGATGGGCGAGCAGGCGGTAGCGCTCGCCCGGGCCGTCGATTACCAGTCGGCAGGAACGGTCGAGTTCGTCGTCGGCGCCGACCGCAGCTTCTACTTCCTCGAGATGAACACGCGGTTGCAGGTCGAGCATCCGGTGACCGAATCGATCACCGGCATCGATCTCGTCGAGCAGATGATCCGGGTCGCCTCGGGCGAGCCGCTCGCCTTCGCGCAGAAGGACATCGCGCGCCGCGGCTGGGCGATCGAGTGCCGGATCAACGCCGAAGACCCGCTGCGCGGCTTCCTGCCGAGCACGGGCCGGCTCGTCACGTTCAGGCCGCCGCAGACCTCGCTAGAGGCGGGCGTTCCCGCGCCGGCCGGCACGGCTGGTGTGCGCGTCGACACCGGCGTCTACGAGGGCGGCGAGATCTCCATCCACTACGACTCGATGATCTGCAAGCTGATCGCCGTGGGCGTCGATCGCGCCGCGGCCATCGCGACGATGCAGGACGCGCTCAATGGCTTCGTGATCCGCGGCGTGTCGAGCAATCTCGGCTTCCAGGCGGCGCTGCTCGGCCATCCGCGCTTCGCCTCGGGCCAGTTCAACACCGGCTTCATCGCCGAGGAGTATCCGCAGGGCTTTGGTGCCGCCCCCGTCGCCCACCTCGATCGCGACTTCCTGCTCGTCCTCGCTGCGGCCTTCGAGCGGCGGTTGCTCGCGCGTTCCGCCGGCCTCACCGGCCAGCTGCCGGGCCACGAGCTCAAGCTCGCGGGGAGCTTCGTCGTCGTCGAGGTCGACGCCGAAGGGAAGGGCCGCGAGACGCCGGTCGAGATCCGCGTCGACGGCGCCGGCTTCGTCGTGACCCTTGGCGGACGAGACCGCCGCGTGACGTTCGAGAGCGCGCTCGCCGACATCGCCACGCACGGCACGGTCGACGGCATGCCGTTCCGCGCCCAGATCGAGCGCGCCGGCCTGACGCTGCGGGTCGCGCACGACGGCGCCCGCATCGAGGTGAGCGTCCTCGCCCCGCGCGCCGCCGAGCTGCGTGCGCTGATGCCGTTCAAGCCGCCGCCCGATCTCTCCCGCTTCCTGCTCTCGCCGATGCCGGGCCTGCTGGTCGCGGTCTCGGTCAAGGCGGGGCAGTCGGTCCGTGCCGGCGAGCGCCTGGCGGTGATCGAGGCGATGAAGATGGAGAACATCGTCACCGCCGTGCACGACGGCGTCGTCGCGCGGGTCGTCGCACAGGAGGGCGAGAGCGTCGCGGTCGACGAGGTCATCCTCGAATTCGAGCAGCGGGCGGAGGCGGCATGACGACCGGCACGGAGCGGCCCTTTCACGTCATCGGCGTGCAGCAGGTGGCGATCGGCGCGCGCAGCAAGGCAGAGCTGCGCACCCTGTGGGTCGACAAGCTCGGTCTTTCGCTGACGGGCACGTTCCGCTCCGAGCGCGAGAACGTCGACGAGGACATCTGCGCCATCGGCGTCGGCCCCGGCAAGGTCGAGGTCGACCTGATGGAGCCCATCGATCCCGAAGGCCGGCCCGCGGTGCACGCGACGCCGCTCAACCACGTCGGCCTGTGGATCGATGACCTGCGCGCCGCGGTCGCCTGGCTCGAGTCGAACGGCGTTCGCATGGCGCCGGGCGGCATCCGGGCCGGCGCGGCGGGCCACGACATCTGCTTCATTCATCCGAAGGCGAACGATGCTTTCCCGATCGCGGGAAGCGGTGTGCTGATCGAGCTCGTCCAGGCGCCGCAGGATGTGATCGCCGCGTGGCTCCTTGCCCTGGCGCAGGACGGTGCCGGCCGGGTCGGGATGACGGCGTCATGACGATCCACCAGATCCTGAAGATGGGCGATCCGCGGCTCCTGCGTATCGCCCAGCCGGTCGAGCGCTTCGCGACGCCCGAGCTACACGCGCTGGTCGCCGACATGTTCGAGACGATGCGTTCGGTGAGCGGCGCCGGCCTCGCCGCGCCGCAGATCGGCGTCGACCTGCAGCTGGTGATCTTCGGCTTCAGCCGCAACGACCGCTATCCGGACGCGCCTGCCGTCCCCGAGACCGTGCTCGTCAATCCGGTGATCGATCCGATCGGCGACGGCGAGGAAGACGGCTGGGAAGGCTGCCTCTCGGTGCCGGGCCTGCGCGGCGTCGTGCCGCGCTGGTCGCGCGTCCGCTACCGCGGCTTCGACCTCGACGGCGCGCCGATCGATCGCGAGGTGGAGGGCTTTCACGCGCGCGTCGTCCAGCACGAGTGCGATCACCTGCGCGGCATCCTCTATCCGATGCGGGTGCGCGACTTCACGCGGTTCGGCTTCACCAGCGTGCTGTTTCCTGCGCTCGACCCCGACGCGGACGACTGAGTCGGGGCAATCGACGCCTCGCCGTCGGTTGACCGCATGTAAAGGAACGTGTCGCCGAGGCGAAGTGGTCGGCACCGACGCCGCCAGGAACGTTGAGAGATCGACGACTGCCGCGTGCCAGCGCGGACGGTCCGAGCCGGAGCACGAACATGAAGACATCGAACCAGCGCGCAGGCGCCGAGACATCGACCCGGACGGGGTGGGGCAGGCTCGACGCCATGCTCGTCCTCGCTGCATTCCTGGGCCTTGCCGTCCTGCCGGCGAAGGCGCAGACGGTGAACGGCGGCGATCCGCCGTCGCGCGCGGCGCGCCTCGGCAATGTGGACGGCCAGGTCTGGATCTACAACGACGAAGTTGCCGAGTGGCAGACGGTCGGACGAAATCGTCCGCTCACGACAGGCGACCGCATTGCCACCGACACCGGCGCACGCGCCGAGATCACGCTCGGCACGACGACCCTTCGCCTCGACGCCGCGACCGAGATCGAGGTGGCGCAGCTCGACGACCGTCGCTTCGTCGTTCGCCTTGCTGCCGGCAGCATCGCCGCCCGGCTGCGCAGCCCGCAGGCCCTTGCCGAATTCGAGATCGACACCGACGAAGGGCACTTCCGGGTCCAGACGGTCGGCCGCTATCGCTTCGACCGCTTCGAGCAGACCAGCGAGGTCACGGTCTACAGCGGCCAGGCGGCGTACGAGGCGCAGAGCACCGCGCTGCCGGTCTACACCGGCCAGCACGCGCAGTTCTGGATCGACCCCGCCGGCGCGCCGCAGTACGCGATGGTCACCCCGGCGCGCGATGCGTTCACCGCCTGGAACGACGAGCGCGACCGCAGCGAAGACCGTGCCGTCGCGACCGGCAACCGGTTCGTCTCGCCCGAGATGACCGGCGCGGAAGACCTCGCTCGCTACGGCCAGTGGCAACAGACGCCCGACTACGGTCCGATCTGGATCCCGACGGCGGTGCCGGTCGGCTGGGCGCCCTACAGCGCCGGCCACTGGGCCTTCGTTCGTCCGTGGGGCTGGACCTGGGTCGATGACGCGCCTTGGGGCTTTGCGCCGTTCCACTATGGCCGATGGGTCTACCACCGCGACGCGTGGTGCTGGGCGCCGGGCACCTACGTTGCGCGGCCCGTCTATGCGCCGGCGCTGGTTGCCTGGGTCGGTGGGCCGCGCGTCGCGCTGTCGATCTCGGTCGGCAGGGGCGGGCCGCCGGTCGGCTGGTTCCCGCTCGCGCCGCGCGAGGTGTACGTGCCGAGCTATCGGGCCAGCCCGCGCTACGTCCGCGAGGTCAACATCACGAACGTCACGAACGTCACCCAGATCACGACGATCGTCAACAACCGCAACGGCGAGGCCGATCGCCGCGATTTCGCCAACCGCCGCCTCCCCCACGCCGTCACCTTCGTGCCTTCGGACGTGATGACGCGACGCGAGCCGGTCGGGCCCGCTGCCGCGCGCTTTCGCAACGATCCGCAGTGGCGTGCGCTGGTCTCCGAATCGCGGCCCGGTCCGGTGTCGACGGCGCCGCCGGTGACCGCTCCGCTCGCGCCGCCGCGGCCTCCCGCGGATGCCCGCGTGCCGAGACCACCCTTCGAAGGTCGAGGTGCGGGCGGGTTCGCCGGTCGGCCGGAGATCGGCCGGCCGGGCGATCGACAGAGGACGCAGCCGGCACCGGTCGGTCCCGTCACGTCGCCGCCGCCCGTCGGTGCGCCCTCCACGGTCGTGGGCCCCGTCGCCTCACCGCCTCCTGTCGGCGCGCCGCAGGCTCCGGCATTGCGCGAAGACCGGGCGGGACGCGGACGTCCACCGCCGCCGGTCGGAGCGCCAGCCCCTTCGCGCCCGGTGACGCCGGCCGACGAGACGCCGCATCGGATGAAGATTCCGACCCCGGTCGGTCGGACACAGGGCGAAGAACCGGGTCGGGTCGCTCCCGGGCTGCGTGGCCGCGAGGGCGGTGTCGCAGAGCCTCGCCCCGGGGCGACCCCGCCTGTGGTGCCCCAGGCTGCTCCGCCTTCTGTCGTGCCCGTTCCCCCGGGCGCGAACGCGCCGCACCCGCAAGAAAGGCCGAGCCGTCGGCCGGAGCGCGGCGTCCCGGCCCCGCAGGCCGACCCGGCGCGCGCCGCCGAAGCGGCGCGGCCGGCGCCGCCGGTCGCGGAACCCCGTCCTGCCGAGGCCGCGCGGCCGCAGCCGAGGGAGCCGCGCATGAACCGGCCGGAGGGGCCGCGGCCCCGCGACGAGCCACGCGACGAAAAGGGCGAGCGGCGCTAGGGGTCTTGCCGGGCGATGGACAAGAAAGGGAAACCGGCACGCGGCGTCGATGCCGGGTCCGCGTCGGACCACATCACGCAGCGGATCAACGACCTCGCCGACTGGCGAGGGGCGGCGCTCGCCCGGGTGCGTGCGCTGATCCACGAGGCCGACCCCGACATCGCGGAGGAGTGGAAGTGGATGGGGACGCCCGTCTGGGCGCATGACGGCATCGTCTGCACCGGCGAGTCGTACCAGCAGGTCGTCAAGCTCACCTTCGCGCGTGGCGCCTCGATTGCCGATCCGAAGATGCTCTTCAACGCCAGTCTCGACGGCAACGTCCGCCGCGCGATCGATTTGCGCGAGGGGGCGAAGATCGACGAGCCGGCCTTCCGACAACTCGTGCGCACGGCGGTGGCGGTGAATGGCGCCGTGCTCGCCCAACGGGTCGCCAAGAAGCAATCGTCCCGGCCCTGAGGCGGGCCTAGCGAAGGAGCGGCGCCAGCACCGGCCAGACGTTGGCGAGGATGGTCGGGTGCGCGGCGGCGACCGGATGGATCCGGTCGGCCTGGAACAGCGATTCCGAATCCGGCACGTCGGCAACGCCCTTCAGCATGAAGGGCACGAGGGCCGCGCCCTCGCTGCGCGCCACGTCGGCGAAGAGCGCGGCGAAGCGATCGCCGTAGGCCCGGCCGTAGTTCGGCGGAAGCTGCATGCCCAGGATCAGGACCTTCGCGCCAGCCGCCTTCGCGAGCCGTGTCATCGCGGCGAGGTTCGCCCGGGTCGCATCGAGCGAAAGGCCGCGCAGGGCGTCGTTGCCCCCGAGCTCGAGAATTACCAGCCCCGGCCGGTGCTCGCGCAGCAGAGCCGGCAGCCGTGCCAGCCCGCCCGACGTCGTGTCGCCGCTGATGCTGGCATTGACGACGGCGATGCCGTGCCGCTCGCGCGCGAGGCGCCGGTCGAGCAGGGCGACCCAGCCACTGCCCCGGGCCAGACCGTACTCGGCGGACAGGCTGTCGCCAACGACGAGGATTCTGGTCAGCGAGCCGACCGCGGCGAGCGAGGGCATCGTCGCGCCCGCCGCGGCGAAAGCCAGGCCCACGCTACAGTGCGCCAGCCAGCGCCGGCGCGTCGCTTTGCGCTCGAAAAACACGACTTCCCTCATGTCCACCCCGATCATTGCCGTCGAACGTCTGACCAAGCGCGTCCAGGATTCCACGGGGACGCTGACGATTCTCCATGAGATCGATTTCACCCTGCCGCGCCATCGCTCGGTGGCCATCGTCGGCGCGTCGGGCTCGGGCAAGAGCAC
>JBDTJD010000364.1:0-5651 GCA_039935975.1 Caldimonas sp. | reverse complement strand
TGGCTCCCCGACCTGGGCTCGAACCAGGGACCTACGGATTAACAGTCCGGCGCTCTACCAACTGAGCTATCGAGGAACAGCCTCGAATTATAGCGGTCGGCCCCCGTGGCGCCGCCTCGTCAGAGGTCGGCCTGCAGCGAGACGCGCAGCGTGCGCGGCTCGAGGGGAAACAGGTAGGCGTGGCTGAACTGGTACGGGCTCTCGCGCCAGGCACGTCGGTCGAAGACGTTGTCGATGCCGGCGCGCAGCGTCCAGGAGGTGCCGGTGCTCGACCTCGTCTGGTAGCGGGCGCCGAGATCGAACTTCGTCACGCTCGGGATCCTGGCGCTGTTGTCGGGCAGCACCTCGCGCGCGCTCTCGTACGTGCCGGCTGCGAGCAGGCGCAGGCTGCCCGGAATGAGGGACGCGAGCGCGGGCATTTGCCAGTCGGCCTGCAAGCGTGCAGTGACGGCAGGCACATTGGTGGGCCGCTTGCCGTCCTGCGTCGGATCGCTTCGGTTCTCTACGCGCGCGCGCAGCCATTGCGCTCCGGCCCGCACGCCCCAGGCGCCGTCGCGCCATGCCAGATTGCCCTCGACGCCCCGATGGTGCTGGCTGCCGACGAGGCCGCGCGTGCATTGAACGACGCCGCACGGACCGCCGATGGCGATGTCGCCGAAGAGCGGCCGGCGGATGTCGAACGCCGCGGCGCTCCATTCGGCGCGATCGGCGCTGCCCTTGACGCCGATCTCGATCTGACGGCTTTCGGCCGCCGGCAGGGCCTGGCCGGCGTTGCGGTAGCGAGGCACCACCGGCGTGGCCGAGGGGTCGAGCGGCACGTTCGGCGCCACGTCGCTCTCGACGCCCTTGACCCAGCTCGCGTAGACGAGCTGGCCGCGCCCGAACGCCTGACTCAGCGCCACGAAGGGCGTGGTGAACGATTGCCGAAAGGCGGTGCCGGGTGATCCATCGGTCGGCGTGGCGCTTCGCGCAAGCTGCGTGTGGCGTGCGCCGAGCCAGGCCGTGGCGCCGGTCTTGCCGAAGGCGACGGCGTCGCGCAGGGCGATCTCGCTCGAGCGCTCGTCGCGGTTTGTCTGCGGAAAGACAGCATCGGGCGCGGGCGGCACGACGAGCGTGCCGTCGATGTTGCCGGTGCCGGCGAAGTTGTACGCGTCGGCCTGGAAACGGTTCTTCACGATCGTCCGCTGCACGCCGAGGCTGAACTGGTGCGCGAGCGCACCGGTGGCGCCGGCGCCGTGCAGCGCGACGTCGATCGTGCTGCTCCTGCGCGTCTCGTCGTCGCTGCGAAAGTCGTAGAGGTCGAAATTGCCATTCGGGCAGAAGCGGTCGGGGTAATAGGTGCCGTGGGGCGGCGGGGTCGGATCGCTGCAGCCGAACGGAAACGCGATGCGGTCGTCGGTGCGCAGTCGCTGCGTCAGCCCGTGCACGACGAGGCGCCAGCCGTCGCCGAACTTCTGCGTGACGCGAAGCGATGCGGTGGTCGCGTCGAACAGGACCGGCAGCGACCACGGCTGGTTGTTGAGGTTGAGCCTCGGATCGGGCACCGCGGGCACGCTGTCGCCGATCAGGCTGAAGCCGGCCACGCTCGGCTGCGATCGGTGGCTGTTCTCGACCTCGGCCTCGACCAGTGTCGCGGCACCCGCGCGCCAGTCGCCCGCGAGCGCGAGCACGTGACGGTTGCCGCGCGCGTTGCGCACGATCGGGTCGATGTGCTCGGCGCCGGCGTTGAGGCGCAGGCCGAACGCATCGCCGGTGGCGAAGCGCTGGCTGATGTCGACCGAGCCGAGCACGCTGCCTCGCTCGCGCCACTCGACGAACGCCGAGCGCAGCGGCGCGTCGAGCGGGCGCTTGACGACGAGGTCGACCAGGCCGCCCGGCGCGCTCGTTCCCGCCTGCAGGCCCGACAGTCCCTTGAGGATGTCGACGCGCGCCTTGTTCTCGAGCGGAACCGAGGTCTCGGCGTTGATCGGCAGGCCGTCGCGGCGGAAGTTGAAGCGGTTGTCGACGACGAAGCCGCGAATGGTGAAGTAGTCGATGTAGCCCTCGGTGTCGTAGGCGGTCGTCACCGAGGGGTCGAAGCGCGTCAGGTCCGACAGGCGGCGCGCGCCGGCATCACGGATCTGCGCGGCGTCGACGCTCGTCGCCTGCAGCGGCGCGGCGTCGAGCGGCGTGTCGCCCCAGCCGGCGACGCTGGCCGGTGTCGGCGCCTTGCCGGTGACCGTCACCGGAGCAAGCGTGCTCTGGGCATGCAGGCTGAGGGATACGAGGAGAAGGACCCCGGCCGACGCCAGGGCGAGCGTCGTGCGACGCGATGCGGAAGTCATGTGAGCCATCGTCTTTCGATGGCAAGGCTCTGGGCCGATCCGGCTTGCTTCCCTGCGCGAGGATTACCTCAGTCAGGTTCAAAGGGTCTTTTCTCAGTCGAAGCGCGGAATGACTCGCGCCCCAACACCCCTAGCGATGTGCGCCCGGCCTTCAAGCCGAGCGCGTGCGAATTTTAGGACATCAAGGCGCGACGCCGAGCAGCTTGTGCAGCTTCGTGCTCGTCGTCGTGTACTGCAGCGGCTGCGCGCGCTCGGGATGGACGAGCTCGTCGATCGCGAAGGCGGCGAGCGTCGCCTCGTGGAAGCCGCAGACGATGAGCTTCTGCTTGCCCGGATAGGTGTTGACGTCGCCGACCGCGAAGATGCCCGGCGTCGAGGTCTCGAAGCTCGCCGGGTTGACGACGACCTGCTTCTTCTCGATCGCGATGCCCCAGTCCGCGATCGGCCCGAGCTTGGGGCTCCAGCCGAGCAGCACGAACAGCACGTCGAGCGGCAACTCGTGCGACTCGCCGTCGCTGCCCAGCACCACGAGCGCAGCGAGCTGGCCGTCGCGCACGACGACGCGCTCCGGCTGGCCGGCGACGAACTCGACGCGGCCCGCGGCGCGCAGGCCGTTGAGCTTCGCGCGCGTCGCCTCGTCGGCATCGAAGTCGTCGCGACGATGGACGAGCGTGACGCTCGCCGCGGCCGCCGCGCCGCCTTCGCCGGCCGCGATCGCCGCTGCCACGGCCGCGGTGGTGCCGCCGACGATGACGATGCGCTTGCCCGCGTGCTCGTGCAGGGTGGCGTCGTGCTCGAAAAGCTGGATGCCGCGGAAGGGGTCGAGCCCGTCGATCCTGAGGCGACGCGGCAGGAACGCGCCGACGCCGCCAGCAACGACGACGGCTCTGGCGACGAAGCGTGTGCCGATCGAGGTCGCGACGTCGAATCGGCCGTCGTCGCGACGGGCGACCTCGCTCACCTGCTGGTCGAGGTGGAAGCCGGCGCCGAACGGCTCGATCTGCTGCAGCAGCCGCTCCGTGAGCTCGCGCCCGGTGCCGTAGGGCAGGGCGGGGATGTCGTAGATCGGCTTGTCGGCGTAGAGCTCGACGCACTGGCCGCCGGCGAAGGGGAGCGAGTCGACGACGTGCGCCCGCACCTCCTGCAGGCCGAGCTCGAACACCTGGAAGAGGCCCACCGGGCCGGCGCCGACGATCAGTGCGTCGGTCTCGATCGGGCCGGCGTCGGCGAGCGCGCGCGTGGCCACGATGGCCTCGCGCCTAGCGGGCGAGCTCGTTCAGCTTGCCCGTCCTGTCCTTCCACTCGTCGGCGTCGGGCAGCGCAGGCTTTCTCCGCGTGATCGCGGGCCAGCCCTTGGCGAGCTCGGCGTTGAGCTTGACCATGTGCTGCTGGTCGCCGGGCACGTCTTCCTCCGGAACGATGGCGTTGACGGGGCACTCGGGAATGCACACGGCGCAGTCGATGCACTCGTCGGGGTCGATGGTGAGGAAGTTCGGGCCTTCACGGAAGCAGTCGACCGGACAGACGTCGACGCAGTCGGTGTACTTGCAGCGGATGCACGATTCGAGGACGACGTGGGTCATGGCGGAAACGGGGCGCGGGCGCCGGCACGACGGCGCGCAAGAGAGTCGGGAGCAGAGGCAAAGTTTAAGGCGTCGACGCGACACGGCCGGAACACCCGGCCGATGCCATTGCGGATGCCGATGGCAATGTGGCGCGGTGCTCGCCGCTGCGGCCGGGCGCGGTCACCGCGCTTTCGATCGCCGCGGCGCCGACGCCGACCGTGACGATCGTCGGCCGGCTCGCGTGCAGCACGGTCGCATCGCCGAGGGTGGCGACGCAGTGGTCGGTCGCGATCTGGTCGGGCCAGCCGGCGCGCGAGACGACCACCGCCGGCGTCTGCGCCGGCCAGCCGGCGTCGATCAAGCGGCGTGACAGCGCGGCAAGCTGTCGACCGCCCATGTAGAACGACTCGGTGTCGGCGTGGCGGCCGGCGCCGAGGCCGCCGTCGTGCGTCATCGCCGTCGTCAGGGCGACGCTTCGGCCGCTGCCGCGCCGGGTGAGCGGACGCTGGGTCGAGGCGGCGGCGGCGAGCGCCGCCGTGACCCCGGGAACGACTTCGCTCGCGATGCCGGCGCGCGCGAGCGCTTCCAGCTCCTCCTCGAGGCGGCCGAAGACGCTCGGGTCGCCGCCTTTCAGGCGAACGACGCGAACGCCGCTCGCCGCGTGCTTGACGAGAAGGGCGTTGATGGTGTCCTGCCCGGTGTTCTCGCGGCCGCCGCGCGGCGCGTGCGGCACGCCCGAAAAGCCGCGCTTGCCGACATCGATCCAGCGCGCGTCCGGCGCGAGCGCGCGCAGCGCGGGGTCGGCGAGCGCGTCGAAAAGGACGACGTCGGCCTCGCGCAGTCTCTGCGCGCCGCGCAGCGTGATGAGGTCGGCTGCACCGGGGCCGGCGCCGACGAAGGCCACTCGCGAAGACAAGGCCGGCGTCATGACGGAACCGCGCCGGACGAATCGCGCGCGAAGCGCAGACGCGGCTCGCTGGCGTCGCCTTGATAGAAGGCAGGGATCAGCCCCAGCATTCGCCGCGCCACCTCGACGCTTTCGCCGGCGCGCAGCACCGCGGCGTCGAAACCGGTGCGATGCAGTTGCGCCGCCATGTCGGGAATCACGTCGCCGATGGCGCGAAGCTCGCCGGCGTAGCGATGGCGCACGCGCAGCAGGCGGGCCTGGCTGTAGGCGCGGCCATCGGTCCATTTCGGAAATTGCAGTGCGATGCGAGCCAGCCTCGGCAGATGCGCCAGCAGCTCGCGCACGTCGACATCGTTGGCGAGCGCGATGCCGGCGATGTCGTCGGGGAGCCGCCCGTCGGCCGCGAGCCAGCGCGGCCACGGCACGAGCCGGCCTGCCGCGAGCTGCAACGGCTCGGCATCGCCGAGCACGAGGTCGCGGTCGTCGCCGGCGCGGACGAACTCCATCGAACGGGCACTCACGCCGCGAGGGCCGGCTCGGCGGCCTGGCGACGCGCCGCCTGGGTGGCCTGCTTGAACGGCTCGGTGCCGACACGGCGCAGCGTGTCGATGAATCGCTCGTCGCTGTCGCGGCGCTCGCCGAGATAGGTGCCGATCAGCAGTTCGATGACGTCGGGCACCTCGTCGTCGCGAAACGCCGGCCCGAGGACGCGACCGGGCACGGCCGGGCCGTTGCCGGCGGCGCCGTCGGAGCCGCCGAGGGTGATCTGGTACCACTCCTCGCCGTCCTTGTCGACGCCGAGCACGCCGATGTGGCCGCTGTGGTGGTGGCCGCACGAGTTGATGCAGCCGCTGA
>JBDTJD010000363.1:0-3700 GCA_039935975.1 Caldimonas sp. | reverse complement strand
CGTAGGCCGAGACCTTCTTCCAGGTCTGGAAGCCCTTGTCGGCGGCGGCGAGGGCGCGGTCGAGGTCGGCCCGATCGGCCCAGGCGAACTTGCCGATGACCTCGCCGGTGGCGGGATTGACGACCGGGTGGGTGCGGCCGGACGCGGCGGCGCTCCAGGCGCCGTCGATGTAGAGCTGGGTGTCGGGGTACATGGATCCTCTGACGATGAATGAAGAATGAAACGGCGGCCTAGCGGTCGCCCGGCTGCGGTCCGTCGTAGCCCTCGACGACGACCATGTCGACGGTCGAGACCGGCAGGCGGATCTTCACCGCCGCCTGGTAGTCGGGCGAATGCCAGCAGTCGAGCGCCGCCTGGTACGAGGGAAACTCGACGACGACGTTGCGACTGCGGCTCGACCCTTCCGGGTTCTCGTGGCGGCCGGCGCGGACGAGGAAGCGTCCGCCGAAGCGCGCGATCGGCGCGGCATTCGCCTCCACATATTGCTTGTAGACCTCGGCGTCGGCGACGTCGACGTGAGCGATCCAGTAGCCCTTGGACATCCGGCCTCCTGCGTGCGGGGTGGTGGTGGAGCCGGCGCCGAAGGCGGCGCAGGCGAGTCGCCGATTTTGCGCCTGTGGCGTGGCCGGCGCAGGACCGCACTCCGCGGCCGAGCGCCGCCCTCTTGGCGGCGTCGGACGGAGCGCAGATGATCCGCGTTCGGACGACAACGACCCTCGGAGACGACGAACATGCCCTCCTTCATCCGCCACTGCGCCGCGGCAAGCGCGAGCGGCGCTCTCGCGATCCTGCTCGTCGCCTGCGCCGCGCCCGGCGCAGGGCCTGCCGCCATGTCCGCGGCGACATCCACGGCGCCCTACGCCTCGACGTCTGCCTCGACACCGTCCGCCACCGCGTCCGGGGGCAGCGCTGCGCCTCGCTATCGCGTCGATCCGGCGTGGCCAGGACCCTTGCCGAATGGATGGATCCTTGGCCAGGTAAGCGGCGTCGCCACCGATGCCGACGACCACGTCTGGGTGCTGCAGCGCCCGGCGAGCCTCACCGAGGACGAGCGCGGCGCGGCGCTCTCGCCGCCGCAGTCGAGCTGCTGCCGGCCGGCGCCGCCGGTGCTCGAGTTCGACGCTTCGGGCAGGCTGCTGCGCTCGTGGGGCGGGCCGGGTCCGGGTTACGACTGGCCGCAGAACGAACACGGCATCCATGTCGACGCCAACGGCTTCGTCTGGATCACCGGCAACGGCAGCAACGACGGGCAGGTTCTGAAGTTCACGCGCGACGGCCGCTTCGTGATGCAGATCGGCAAGGTCGGGCCGCAGACCGGCAATGCCGATCTCAGCCGTCTCGGCCAGGCCGCGGGGGTCGAGGTCGACGCTCCCGCGCACGAGATCTACGTCGCCGACGGCTATCACAACCGGCGCGTCATCGTCTTCGACAGCGACACCGGCGCGTACCGGCGCCACTGGGGCGCGTTCGGCAAGCCACCGAGCGATGTCGACAAGCCGAACACGCGCCGCCTGGCGCCGCCCACCGCCGCCGAGCTGACCCAGTTCGGCAATCCCGTGCACTGCGTGCGAATCGCCCGGGACGGCCTCGTCTATGTCTGCGACCGCCTCAACAACCGCGTCCAGGTGTTCCAGAAGACGGGACGCTTCGTGCGCGAGTTCTCGGTCGAATCGCGCACCGCCGGCAACGGCTCGGTGTGGGACATCGTGCTCTCGCGCGACCCGGGCCAGCGCTGGCTCCTGATGGCCGACGGCCGCAACAACCGGATCCACGCGGTCGAGCGCGAGAGCGGCCGCGTCGCGGGTGAGATCGGTCGCCCCGGCCGCTACGCCGGCGAGTTTCACTGGGTGCACGACCTGGCCATCGACTCCAAGGGCAACCTCTACGCCGGCGAGGTCGACACCGGCAAGCGGGTCCAGAAGTTTGTGCGCCTGCCCTGACCCGGCGACGGCCGGCCGGTCCGCCTAGGCCGGGCAGGGGCGCAGCTCGATGACGTCGCCGTTGCCCGCACGCGGCGCCGATTCCGCCAGCGGCCGGCACGCACCGTCGTGGCAGATGGAGTAGCCGGCGGTGTAGTCGGAATGCGTGAGCCGCAGCACAGGCAGCGGCCCCAGATGCGGGTCGTAGTGCCAGACGCCGTGCTCGAACCGGCTGCCGGCCGGCGCTTCCATGCCGGCGCCGCTGCCGCGCACGCGGGCCTCGGTGAGCTCGAAGGCCGAGCCGACGACGCGGTAGTCCTCTTCCCAGCGGATCTTCTCGATCGAGTGGGTCCAGGCGAGGGTGAAGCTGTTGAACGCAAGGGTCACGACGAGGCCGCCCGCCGCGACGCAGACCGGCATCGCCCGAATCCCTACGCGGGGGTCGGCGACATGGGCGGCGAGCCCTTGCGCGATGTCCACACGTTCCACGCGATCACGGTCGCCGCGACCGCGAAGCCGAGCTCGTCGGTGAGCGGAAGGGCGGCGACAAGCAGGCCCGAGCCCGAGACGGCGAGCACGCGCGGCAGGAGGCCCATCGGGCCGCGCAGATAGCCGATCACGGCCGCGCCCCACATCACGATCGCCACGATCGCCTTGAACGCGACGTAGACCACGCCGAACCAGGTGTAGTTGCCCTGCAGCATCAGCGCCGGGTCGTAGACCGCGATGAACGGCACGGCGAAGCCGGCGATCGCGATCTGGGTCGCCTTGATGCCGGTCTGCATCGGCGAGGCGCGCGAGATCGATGCCGCGGCGAAGGCGGCGAGCGCGACCGGCGGCGTGAGGTCGGCCATGATGCCGAAGTAGAAGACGAACATGTGGCTCACGATCAGCGGCACGCCGAGCTTGAGCAGGGCCGGCGCGGCGATCGAGCTGGTGATGATGTAGTTCGGGATCGTCGGGATGCCCATGCCGAGGATCAGGCAGACGAGCATCGTCAGGAGAAGCGAAAGGAAGAGGCTCTTCTCGCCCACCGAGAGGATGAAGCCGGCGAAGCTCGACGCCGCGCCGGTCAGCGTGAGCACGCCGATGATCACGCCGACGACGGCGCAGGCGATGCCGACGCCGAGGGCCTGCTTGGCGCCGTCGATCAGGCTGGCGCGAAGCGAATGCAGCGTCTTGCTCCCGCCGCGGATGAAGAAGCAGGCCGCGACGAGCAGCGCGATCACCGCGAGCACCGGCTGGATGCCCCACTTGAGGAACGACGACGCGCCGATGCCGATGGCGAGCCACAGCACGTAGCGAAAGGCGGTCGACGAGATGCGCGCGGCAAGCGCGGCGCCGAGCACGAGGATCGCGGTGAGCGCGAGGCCGACCATGCCCGCGAACATCGGCGTGAAGCCGTGGAACAGCATGTAGACGAGCGCGGCCAGCGGCAGCACGAGGTGCCAGTGCTCGGCGAGCGCCTTCCACGGGTTCGGGCACTGGTCCTTCGGCAGGCCGACCAGATTCTTCCGCCCGGCCTCGAGGTGGACCATGAGGAAGGCGGTCAGGTAATACAGGAATGCCGGGATCACCGCCGCCTTGACGATGTCGGCATAGGGCACGTTGAGCGTCTCGGCCATGATGAACGCGACGGCGCCCATCACCGGCGGCATGATCTGCCCACCCATGCTCGACGTCGCCTCCACCGCGCCGGCGAACACCGGCGAGTAGCCGAAGCGCTTCATCAGCGGGATCGTGAACTGGCCGACCGTGAGCACGTTGGCCACGCCCGAGCC
>JBDTJD010000362.1:0-4858 GCA_039935975.1 Caldimonas sp. | reverse complement strand
CATCGGCGCGCTGCTCGTGCTGGTGGCGGTGCTCGTCGGCGTCGAGATCAAGGCGCTCCTGATCGGCCAGGGGGTCGAGGAGCGGGTGCTGGCGCGGATGCGCGCGCATTTCGCCGCGCAGCCGGAGGTCGAGAAGGTCTATCACCTCATCACGCAGCAGATGGGCGGCGACGTGATGGTCGCGGTCAAGGCGAAGATGAGCGCGGCGTCCTCGGCAGTCGCGCTCGTCGAGGCGATCAACCGGGTGGAGGTCGGCTTCCGGGATGCTTTCCCGCAGGTTCGCTGGCTGTTCTTCGAGCCCGACGTGACCGACTGAACTCGATCAGCCGAACAGGTCGGCCTGGCCGTCGCGGGAAGTGGCCAACGGCCGCCGAAACTGGCCCGTGTCGAGCTCACGACGTACCCGATCGAGCCCGTAACGCGCCCTCGCCTTCGCAATCCTTTGGGCAAGCAGCTGCGCCCAGACGCCCTCGCCTTTCATCCGCGTCGTGAACGACGCGTCGTAGTCCTTGCCGCCGCGCATCTCGCGGATGCGCGCCATGACGCGGGCGGCGCGATCGGGGAAGTGCTGGTCGAGCCAGCGCTGGAAGATCGGATTCACCTCCCACGGCAGCCGCAGCACGATGCCGAAGGCCGAGCTCGCACCCGCGGCGGCCGCTGCTTCGAGGATGCGCTCGATCTCCGGCTCGTTGATGAACGGGATGATCGGCGAGACGCTGACGCCGACGGGCACGCCCGCACGCGCCAGCGCCTCGATCGTCTTCAGGCGGCGATGCGGCGCCGCGGCTCGCGGCTCGAGGATGCGCGCCAGGGATGGCTCGAGCGAGGTCAACGACACGTAGACGGCGACCAGGCCGCGCTCGGCCATCGGCGCGACCAGGTCGAGGTCGCGCTCGACGCCCGACGACTTGGTGACCAGCGAGAACGGATGCGCGCACTCGGACAGCACCTCGATCACCGAACGGGTGATGCCGAGCTTGCGCTCGACCGGCTGATAGGCGTCGGTCGCCGCGCCGATGTTGATCGCGCTCGGCACGTAGGCGGGACGGGCGAGGGCCTCGCGCAGGCGCTCGGCAGCGTTCACCTTGGCGATGATCCGGGTCTCGAAGTCGAGCCCCGGCGACAGTCCGAGGTAGCTGTGCGTCGGTCGCGCGAAGCAGTAGACGCAACCGTGCTCGCAGCCGCGATAGGGGTTGATCGAGCGGTCGAACGAAAGGTCGGGCGACTCGTTCCTGGACAGGATCGTCTTCGCCCGCTCCTCGACCACCGTGGTCTCGGGGCCGAGCCGCTCCTCGTTCGCCTCCTGGTCGAGCGTGCCCCAGCCGTCGTCGTAACTCTCGGCGGACTGGCGTGAGTAGCGGTGCTCGATCGCCCACACCGTACCCCGACCCTTGACCGGAGACGCCGCGGCCGACTCAGGGCGAGGCGCCTCGTCGCGGGAAATCGAGCGCTGCGAGGTCGGCAATGACATACTGTGAATATATACAGTCCCACGATTCTTCACCAGCCCGAATGACGCCGCAAACAGTGCTGGCGTGCTCCTTGCTGGAGAATCAGGG
This sequence comes from Caldimonas sp., assembly GCA_039935975.1. Classification (GTDB taxonomy): domain Bacteria; phylum Pseudomonadota; class Gammaproteobacteria; order Burkholderiales; family Burkholderiaceae_C; genus Schlegelella_A. The sequence goes on along the minus strand of JBDTJD010000362.1, from coordinate 3,299 downwards.
CAAGTCTTCGGAAGTCGTCATGAAGCACGTGTTCAGCGTCGTCGGCCTCGGGATGGTGGCGGTCTTCGTCGCCGTGTTCCTCGCCACGCGCGTCGGCTCGGAGCATCTCGATTCGGTCGCGCAGCGGATCGGCATCGAACCCCCGGCACTGCACGCCATGGGCACGCGAGTCTCTTCGCAGACCGGCGCCACCGTTGGCACCTCGCGCCGTGTCGTCTACCTGCTTGCCTGCAGCGGCGTGCCGACGGCAGAGACGATCGAAGCGAAGGCGATCGAGGCTGCGTTCATGAGCGAGAGACAGCGCCTCACCGCCCGCGAGGCCGCCTCGACCGTCCTCGCCGGCTCGGCTCGGACAGGCTCCAAGGGCCGGCTCGACGACTGCTGACTGCCCTATCAGGGCAAAGCTTTCGCGGTGTGCGTCGCCCTCACCGCGGCGGCGGTCCCTCGGCGACGACCTTGCCGCCGTTGCTGCCGGCGCCCGGTCCGATGTCGATGGTCCAGTCGCACTGCTCGATGACGCGCGCATCGTGCTCGACGACGATCACGGTGTTGCCGGCGTCGACGAGCGTTTGCAGCTGCGCCATCAGCTTGTCGACGTCTGCCGGATGCAGTCCGGTGGTCGGCTCGTCGAGGACGTAGAGCGAGCGGCCGCGCTGCGGGCGTTGCAGCTCGGTCGCGAGCTTGATGCGTTGGGCCTCGCCTCCGGACAGTTCGGTGGCCGGTTGACCGAGTCGCAGGTAGCCCAGCCCGATGTCACTGAGCAGCGAGAGCGGACGGCGGATCGCGGGCTCGGACGTGAAGAACGACAGTCCCTCGTCGACCGTCATCCCCAGCACGTCGGCGATGCTGCATCCGTTCCACTGCACCTCGAGGGTCTTGTCGTTGTAGCGGGCTCCGTAGCACGTCGGGCACTTGGCATACACGCTCGGCATGAAGAGCATCTCGACGGAGACGAAGCCCTCGCCCTCGCACGTCGGGCAGCGGCCCTTGGCGACGTTGAACGAGAAGCGCCCGACGTCGTAGCGGCGGGCCCGGGCCATCGGTGTCGCGGCGAAGAGTTTGCGGACCCCGTCGAACAGGCCCGTGTACGTGGCAAGGTTGGAGCGAGGTGTGCGCCCGATCGGCTTCTGATCGACCCGCACCAGCCTGTGGATCCGCTCCACGCCACTGACCAGCCGACCTCGTGTCTGTTGGGCGACCGTGGGTTGCGCGCCGTCGGCGACCTCTTCGTCTTCTTCCGGCTCATGACCCAGGTGGCGGCAGACGAGATCGACCAGCGCTTGGCTGACGAGGCTCGACTTGCCTGAGCCCGAGACGCCGGTCACCGCCGTGAGCACCCCGAGCGGTATCCTCACGTCGACGTCATGCAGGTTGTTGCGCGTGATGCCGGCCAGAACCAGCCAGCCGTGGGGAAGCCGATGCGAGCACGGGGGCGGCGCTGCGCCGTCGAACAGATAGAGCGCGGTCAGCGACGCCTCGACCGCCTGGAGTCCCGCCGGCGGGCCGCTGTAGAGGATTCGCCCGCCCGCTTCGCCGGCGCCCGGACCGACGTCGACGATCCAGTCGGCACGCCGCATCACATCGAGGTCGTGCTCGACGACGAGCATCGAGTTGCCTCCGCGCTTGAGTTGCTCCAGCGCGGCAAGAAGCGCCTTGCCGTCGCTCGGGTGCAGGCCGGCGGTCGGCTCGTCGAGCACGTAGACCACGCCGAAGAGGTTGGAGCGCAGCTGGGTGGCCAGGCGCAGTCGCTGAAGCTCGCCGGGCGACAAGGTCGGCGAGCTTCGATCGAGCGAAAGGTAGCCCAGGCCCAGGTCGCGCAGCGTCTTCACGCGCTCGATCAGGTCGGCCGCCAGTCGCTGGGCGGCGATCCGCTTCTCCTGCGAGAGATTGGGCGTGCGGCGCACGTCCGGCGCGCCCGCATGGGCCGAGCCGCCGGCGGCCACCCGCCGGGCCGTGCTCGCGCCGGCCCTCGCCCGATTTGCGCTGGCGCTCTCCGGCGGACCGACGCCTGCCGGCACTTCGAAGCGCCCGTGGGCCGCGGGCTCCAGGGTGGCGGCCAGGGCATCGAGCGGCAACCCCGACATTTCGCTGATGTCGAGTCCCGCGAACGTCACCGACAGAGCCTCCTTCTTCAGCCGCTTGCCGTGGCAGGCCGGACAGACGCGTCCGACCATGTAGCGCGAGACCCGCTTCTTCATCAAGGCGCTCTGGGTCGTCGCGAAGGTATGGAGGACGTATCGGCGCGCACCGGTGAAGGTGCCCTGGTAGCTCGGCTCCGTCTTGCCCCGCAGGGCAGCGCGAACCTCAGCGGCAGAAAACCCCGCGAACACCGGGACGGTCGGCTGCTCGTCGGTGAACAGGATCCAGTCGCGGGTCTTCTTCGGCAACTCGCGCCATGGCGTGTCGACATCGTGACCGAGGGTCACCAGGATGTCGCGCAGGTTCTGACCGTGCCAGGCCGGTGGCCAGGCGGCGATGGCGCGCTCCCGGATGGTCAGCGACGGATCGGGCACGAGCGTTCGCTCGGTAACGTCGTAGACATGGCCGAGCCCGTGGCAGTTCGGGCAGGCGCCTTGCGGCGTGTTGGTCGAGAAGTCTTCGGCATAGAGCATCGGCTGCCGCGACGGATAGGTGCCGGCCCGGGAGTAGAGAAGGCGCAGCACGGAAGAGAGGGTCGTGATGCTGCCGACCGACGAGCGCGCGCTCGGCGTCCCCCGCTGCTGGTGCAGCGCGACGGCCGGTGGCAGCCCTTCGATCGAATCGACATCGGGCACGCCGACCTGCTCGATCAGCCTTCTCGCGTAGGGCGAAACCGACTCGAAGTAGCGGCGTTGTGCCTCGGCGTAAAGGGTGCCGAAGGCGAGCGACGATTTTCCCGAGCCGGACACTCCCGTGAAGACGACGAGCGCGTCGCGCGGGATGTCGACGTCGATGTCCTGGAGGTTGTGCTCGCGTGCCCCGCGGACCCTGATGAAGCTCGCATCATCACGCATGGGTCTGCGACATCCGAATGGGATCGCGCCGCCCGCGCGGACTGAGCGACTGTTCGCAGGAGCTTCGAATCGGGAATGGCAGGAGCGACCTCCATCGCGTCATGGCAACACGTCAGTTTCGGCAAGCGACGTGCCGTCCGATGTCGCTCCGGCCGAGCGCGTCTGTCGGGCTCGACGAAGCAGACCCGGCAAGCTCGATAATCATGACCGCGCCCACTGGCTGCTCGAACAGCCCGTCGCCGGCGCTCCTTCAGCGCAAGAGCAAACACATGACAAATTCCGCCACAGCGGCCCTGGACGGCAGCG
>JBDTJD010000361.1:0-2698 GCA_039935975.1 Caldimonas sp. | reverse complement strand
AGCGACCAGAAGAGCAGCAGCCGCATGACGTCGACGCTGTAGGACTTCCTCAGCTGCGGCGTCGTCAGGTACTCGGGAAAGTGAAACGCGAGCACGCCGAGGAAGCAGAGGGCGGCGAGCAGGAGCGCAATCACGCCCGAGACCATCCCCTTGCCGGGCGCCAGCGCGCCGTGCGATTCGCTCAGCCGGTTCAGCTTGTCGATGTGCTTCATGGTGGAGGCGGCAGCGCCGTCGCGACGCGGACGTCGGGGTGGCGGATTATCGCGGTGCTGGCGTCGCTGCCGGCGGCCGCGACTGCGTGTCACCGGTCACGAGAGCTTGTCGATGAGCCGATTCACGGCCTTCCAGTCGTCGTCGCTGACCGGCGTGATCGAGAGTCGATTGCCGCGCTGCAACACGCGCATCGACTGCAGCTCGGGTGCCAGCCGCATCGCCGCGAGCGAGAGCAGCGGCGTCTTCTCGACCACCTTCACATCGACGTGCCACCACTTGGGCGACTCGCGCCGCGACTTCTCGTCGAAGTAGGGACTTTTCGGGTCGAACTGGGTCTCGTCGACCGAGGCGTTCGAGGCGACCTCGGCGAGGCCGGCGATGCCGGGTTCGGGACACGAGGAGTGATAGAAGAGCACGCCGTCACCGACCGACATGTCGTTCTTCATGAAGTTGCGCGCCTGGAAGTTGCGCACGCCGACCCACGGGACCGTTGCGTTTGGCGCGGCCGCCGCGTCGTCGACCGAGCATTCGCCCGGCTCGCTTTTCATCAACCAGTAGCGCATCGGGACACCGGGATCGAGGGAATAAGGTGTCCGCCGCGCTCCGTGAACCGCATTCCTGAACCCAGGCAGTTCAGGTGGGCGAGGTCAGCCAGGCTTCGGGTTCATCTGACGCGAGACGATCACACCTGCCGGGCGATGTTCCAAGCCCTTGCTCTTGCGAGCATCGGTTCAAGGAAATATAGAGTTCACGCGAGCGCAACGGACGAATTCATCATACTCCGCGGGCCCCGCGAAAGCTGTGAACTAAAGCAGTTGTCCGTCTGCGCCGAGGGCCATGTCGAGGCGGCGCACGAGCGCGTCGATGTCGACCTCGCCGGCGGCCGACTGCGAACGCAGCGCACCGTCGCCGGCGGTCTCCACCGGCGCGCGCGCCGGCCGCTCGGCGAGCGCGAAGGCGAGGTTCAGCGCCGCGAGCACGGCGATCCGCTCGCGTGCCTTCACTTTGCCGGCGTCACGGATCGCGCTCATTTCGCGGTCGACGTCGACGACCGCCTCGAGCAGCGCGCTCTCGCCGCCGTCGGGGCAGCCGAGGATGTAGCTCTGGCCGAGGATGGTGACTTCGACCTGCTTCATCCGACGCTCCTGAGCGGCGTGTCCTCGCTGCCGTCGTCGACCGGGGCCTCGGGCTCGCGCGGCAGGCGCTGCAGGAGAACATCGATCCGGCTGCGCGCGGCGTTCAGGCGCGAGCGCAGGTTGTCGCGTTCGGAGGTGACGGCGCCGAGCTGCGTGGTCAGGAGCGCGTTCGTGCGCTGCAGTTCCTCGTGTCGAAGAAGCAGGCGTTCGACCCGGTCTGCGAGATCCTCGATCGTGGCCATGGGGCTCCGGCGGCAGGAGAGGTGGCGAATTGTAGGGTCGGCCTTCGTGCCCGCGACGCTGCTTAGAATCGAATCGTTGGTGCTCGTGAAGGCGTTCATGCCGACACGGTTAAACGGGAAGCGGAACGTGGTGCGCCAGCACCATCCAATCCGCGCTGCCCCCGCAACGGTACGGCGGGCGAGGCGACTGCAAGGTCGCCTCAGCCCGGGCGCACATGCCACTGGAAGCCTCCGCTTCCGGGAAGGTCGCCCGGGTCGCCCCGTCAGCCCGGATACCGGCCAACAAGCGGGCTCGGCCTCGGCCGAGGCCCATTCGCAAGCGCTCGCGGGGAAGCGAGGTGCTTGCCGCTGGTTCGAAGGTTCCTCATGTTCCCTGTTCGCACTCTTGCGCGCGTGCCGAAGTCGGCTGCGCTCGCCGGTTTCATCGCCTGTTCCATCCTCGCGTACGCCAATTCAGCCGTCGCCGAGACCGCGCTCCATCCTGTCGTCGTCACCGGGACGCGCGAGGCCGGGCCGCTCAGCCGCAGCACCGCCGACCTCGTCGTCATCGACGCGGCGGCGATCGCCCGCAGCACGGCCGACTCGGTCGAGGACCTGCTGCGCCGCGAGGCCGGCCTCCAGCTGGTGCGGACCGGCGGTCCGGGCCAGTCGACCGGCTTCTTCATGCGTGGCGCGGGAACCAGCAGCACGCTCGTCCTCGTCGATGGCGTGCGGATCGGCTCGGCATCGCTGGGCCAGGCCGAGCTCGAAGCGCTGAGCCTTTCGCAGATCGATCACATCGAGGTGCTGCGCGGCCCGGGCTCCAGCCTGTACGGCGCCGACGGCGTCGGCGGCGTGGTGCAGATCTTCACCCGGCGCGGCAGCGGCGCGCCGCGCTTCACGGCCCACGCGGCCTACGGCCGCTATCGATCCGCCGAGGGCGACGTCGGTGTCTCCGGGGCGCAGGGGCCGTTCGACTACGCGCTCTCGCTCGGCCACGACGGCAGCCGCGGCGTCTCGTCGATCTTCCCGAACGACGCCTACGGCTACTTCAATCCCGACAACGACGGCTTTTCGCGTAACACCGGCAGCCTGCGCGTGGGTTACACGCCGGCCAAAGGCCACCGC
>JBDTJD010000360.1:0-3575 GCA_039935975.1 Caldimonas sp. | reverse complement strand
TCAGATGCGCGTTGCGGCGCATCGCCCGCGCGAGGTCGGGGCTCGTCGTCGCGTAGCTGTTGCCCTTGTCCTCGCCGCGGTTCCAGTTCCAGGCCTTGTGGGTGTCGAGCGAGAGCACCTCGTAGCGGGTGTCGGTGCTCATGCCGAGCTGGCCACCGAAGTAGGCCATCGCCGCCATCGTGTACGGCGGCACGATCGCCTCCATGCCGGGATCGAATTCCATCTCGCGGCCTCGACTCGCGGCCATCGGGCCGGTCGCGCGCGCCTCGAGACGGCCGACGATGCGTCCCTGCGGCCGAAGCGCCTCCATGAAGTAGCTGTGGTCGTCGACGCGCAGGTTCTTGTCCTCGACGAAGGCCTGCGGCAGGCCGGTGAGCTCGGCGATCCGCCTGGCGATGCGTGCGCGCCGCTTGCCCTCGAGGCGCGCGCCGGCAAGCAATGCGGCGGCGTAGTCGTCGTCGACGAAGGCCTCGGCCGCGGCGCGCGCGGCCGCGGGCGACTTCGCGAGGACGCCCTTGAGCAACCCGTGGTACTGCGAGACGTTGGCGAAGGCCGGCAGGAAGAGCGCGTACGGCAAGTCGTTGAGCGGCGCGAAGACGATGCTCTGCAGATCCATCGCGCACGAGATCAGGATCAGTCCGGAAAGCGCGACGCCCGAGCTCTGCAGCTTGTCGGCCATTGCCGCGCCGCGCGTCGTGCCATAGCTCTCGCCGGCCAGGTACACCGGTGAGCCCCAGCGCTGGTGGCGCGTGAGCCAGAGCCGCACCACATCGCTGAGCGCGGCGACGTCGCCGTCGACCGAGAGGACCTTCTTCCTCGCCTCGGCGCTCGCCGTCGTCGACCAGCCGGTGTGCGGCGGATCGACGAAGACGAGATCGAAGTGCTCGAACCAGGTGAGCGGGTTGTCGCTGACCGCGTACGGGGCCGTCGGCATGCTGCCGTCGTCGGGCACGACGACGCGCTTCGGCCCGAGCGCACCCAGGTGCAGCCAGATCGACGCCGAGCCGGGGCCGCCGTTGAAGGCGAAGCACACCGGTCGCTGGCTCGCGTCGGCGCCTTTCAGCACGTAGCTCGTCGCCATCACGGCGGCGAGCGGCTCGCCGAGCGCGCCGTCGAAGCCTTCGGCGACGACCGGAAGGAACGCGGCCTGGACCGAGTAGTCGAGCGACTTGCCGCCGACGTTCACCGAGCCAGTGCTGTCGTGGGGCGGCTGCGCGACGAGCTTGTCGACGCGCTCGCGCGTCTTCTTGTCGGATTCCTTGGCGTCGGCGCCGGGATCGGGTGCGTCAGGCATGCGGCACGGACGCGACGGGGCCGCGTCGAAGGGGCTCCCGCGCCGTGCGGAAGCGGGCGATCAGGAGTTGGCGGCCTGGAAGTAGCGCGATTCCAGCGTCTTGGCGTCGAGCAGGCGCAGCGTCACGAGCACGCGCTCCCAGAACGTCAGCGGCTGGACCCGACCGCTCGGCAGGACGAGCACCGGGCCGAGGATGGGCTCGTCCTCGATCCGCGATTCCTGGTACTGGGGCTCATGGCGAATTGCGCTCAAGACCGTCTCCTTCGCTCGCTCGCTGCGAACTGTTTTTCCAATGTAACAGAGTGTTCCGCGCCGACCGCAACCTTCCGTCGGACGGTCGGCACGGGCGGCGCCAGCGCCGAGCGAGCTTCGCCTGACCGACACTCGCGGCTCGCTCATTCCCCGCCGTGGCACGCGAAATGCCAATGCGGCGCGCCCACGACCACGGACCACGCATGACACTTCACCAGATCGAGTCTTTCGCGCTCGTTGCCGCGATGCTCGCCCTCTTCATGAGCGGGCGCCTGCGCTACGACGTCGTCGCCGCGCTGGTGCTGCTGGTCGCGGTGCTGCTCGGCGTCGTGCCGGCCGCCAAGGCGTTCCACGGTTTCTCCAACCCGGTGATCATCATCATCGCCTCGGTGCTCGTGGTGAGCCGCGCGATTGCCGCATCGAGCATCCTCGAGCTGTCGGTCGGAGCCGTGCTCAAGCGCATCCGCTCGCCGTCGCTGCAGATCGGCGTGATGGCCGCGGCCGTCGGCTACCTGTCGGCGTTCGTCAAGAACGTCGGCACGCTCGGCATCTTCATGCCGATCGCGATCCAGACCGCACGGCGCAGCAACCAGCCGCGCTCGATCTACCTGATGCCGCTCGCCTTCGCGTCGCTCGTCGGTGGCACGATCACCAAGATCGGGACGTCGCCGAACCTGCTCATCTCGACGGTGAGCGAGGAGCTCGGGCGGCCGCCCTTTCAGCTCTTCGACTTCGTCGCCGTCGGCCTGCCGCTCACGACCGTGGCGATCGTCTTTCTCGCCTTCGGCTGGCGCCTGCTGCCGCGCCGGGAGGGCAGCCAGACCGCCGAGGAGTCCTTCTCGATCGCCGAGTACTCGACCGAGCTGCGCGTGCCGGAGGGCAACGACGGCACGATGACCGTGGCCGACTTCGAGAAGCTCGGCGACGGCGAGATCTCGGTCGCGGGCATCCTGCGCGAGGGCTCGCGCCGCTACGTCCCGGCCGAGGACTGGCGCCTCTACCCGAACGACGTGCTGGTCGTGCTCGGCGATCCGACCGTCGTGCACAAGGTGATCGCAGCGTCGAAGTTCGAGATCGTCGGCTCGAAGAACCTAGAGCTTCCGACCGAAAAGAGTGCGGAGATGCAGGTGGTCGAGGTGATCGTCACCGCCGACTCGACGCTGGTCGGCCAGACGCCGGCGTCGATCGGGCTGCGCCACCGCTACGGCATGAACCTGTTCGCCGTCCGCCAGGCCGGCCATGCGGCGCCGACCCGCCTGCGCTCGCACCGCTTCCAGGTGGGCGACGTCGTCCTGTTCCAGGGCTGGGAGAAGAACCTCGCGGCCTCGGTCACCGAGCTCGGCCTGCTGCCGCTCGCCGATCGCCAGCTCACCCTCGGCCAGGCCAAGAGCGGCCTGGTGCCGATCGGCCTGCTTGTCGTCGCGCTCGTGCTCGTGGGCCTGAAACTGCTCGATGTCGAGGTCGCCTTCTTCGGCGCCGCCGTGCTCACGGTGCTCACCAAGCAGGTGAGCCTCAAGGACACCTACAACGCCATCGAGTGGCCGGTGATCGTGATGCTGGGCTGCCTGATCCCGGTCGGCGAGGCGCTGAAGGACACCGGCGCGACCGGCATCGTCGCCGACCTGCTGAGCCTGGGCGCGCAGCACCTGCCCGGCTACGCGACGCTCGGCCTGATCCTGCTCGTCTCGATGCTGCTCACGCCGTTCCTTCACCACGCCGCCGCGGTGCTCGTGCTCGGGCCGGTCGCAGCCGCCGTCGCGACCCATCTCGGCTATCGCATCGAGCCGTTCCTGATGGCGGTGGCGCTCGGCTGCGCGTGCGATTTCCTGACGCCGATCGGGCACCAGAACAACACCCTCGTGATGGGCCCGGGCGGCTACCGCTTCGGCGACTACTGGCGCCTCGGCGCGCCGCTCTCGCTGATGGTGCTGCTGCTCGGCACGCCGCTGATCATGCGCGCGTGGCCGCTGCATTGACGGTGCGCGCCGAGACAGCGGATCGACATCGACAGGCCCGTCGCCTCGGCCTC
>JBDTJD010000359.1:0-4978 GCA_039935975.1 Caldimonas sp. | reverse complement strand
TCCTTGCCGATTCACGCCCCGCCGACTCGATCTGGTCATGAACGCGTTGCCGTCGACGGACGAAGCGGCGGCACTTCTGGCCGATCGCTTCGAGGATGCCGAGCCGCTGGACCTCGTCGCCCTGGCGTGTTCGTCGCCCGCCCTCGTCGTCGCGCCGCATCCGGACGACGAGTCGCTGGGCTGCGGCGGCTTGCTGGCGCTGCTCGGCGATGCCGGCGTCGACGTGCGCGCGATCCTCGTCACCGACGGCGCCGCCTCGCACCCTCGCTCCACGCGCTACGACGCCGTGGCACGGCGTGCGCTGCGCGACCGCGAGTGGCTGCGTGCGCTGGCCTGCCTCGGCCTCGGCGACGGGGCCGCGAACCGCCTCGGCTGCCCGGACGGCGCCGTTCCGGTCGCCGGCGATCCACGCTTCGCGCCGCTGCGGGCCGATCTCCAGGTCGTGCTCGAAGCAATCGCGCCGCAACTCGTCCTCCTGCCCTGGCGGCGCGACCCGCATCCCGACCATCGGGCCAGCCACGCACTCGTTCGCGCCGCGCTCGCCGAAGGAGCGCTCCGGCCGCGCTGCCTCGAGTACATCGTGTGGACGGGCGAGAGGGCCACGGCCGACGAGTGGCCGCGCCCGGGCGAGGCGCGCACGTGGCGCCTCGACATCACCGCCGCGCGCGAGCGCAAGCGTCTGGCGATCGCCGCGCATCGATCGCAGCATGGCGAGGTGATCGACGACGATCCGACCGGCTTCGTCGTGGCACCTGCCATGCGCAGGCGCGCCGAAGAATCCTGCGAGCACTTCTTCGAGGTGGACGACTGGCCATGAAAACCGACCGCTCCCTGCCCGCCGACTACTTCGACGCGGTCTACGCGGCCAACGACGACCCCTGGTCGTTCGAGACCAGTCCGTACGAAGCCGAGAAATACCGGATCACGCTGGAGGCCCTCGGCGACCGCCTGTTCGGACGCGCTCTGGAGATCGGCTGTTCGATCGGCGTGTTCACCGCCCGTCTGGCCACGCACTGCGCCGAGCTGGTCGCCGTCGACGTGAGCGAAGCCGCGCTGGTGCGGGCGCGTCGACGTTGCGACGCGCTCGCGCAGGTGCGCTTCGAGCGGATGGCGGTGCCCGACGCGTTTCCGCCCGGCACCTTCGATCTGGTCACCACCTGCGAGGTCGCGTACTACTGGTCGCGTGCCGACCTCGCGAAAAGCACGACGCTCATCGAGAGCTCGCTCGCTGCCGGCGGCGTGTGGCTCCTCGTTCACTGGACGCCCGAAGTGGCCGACTATCCACTCGGCGGCGACGAGGTCCATGACTTCGTCCTTGCTCGCAGCCGCGCGCCCGGCGCGCTGATTCGCCACGTGGCGGGCTCGCGCCACGAGCGCTACCGGCTCGACCTGTTCGAGAAGTCCGCGCCCCGCCCCAGCGCGCGATGAGCGCGCGCAACTCGACGATGGCATCCCTCATCGGCAGCGGGCCGCGCATCGGCCGCGCGCTCGCGAGCAGCTGAGGCTCGACCGCCTGCCAGAACGCGCCGAAGGCTTCGGCGCGGCGCCATTCGCTCGCGAGCGCAGTCCGGCCTCGGCCGAGATGATCGGCAAGGGCATCGAGCAGCGGTTCGGCATTCGCCGCCGATTTGCCACCCCCTTCAGGGTCAGCGCGCCACGCGGCGCGAAGCCTGCGCCGCCAGCCGATCGCGTCGACCCAGGCGCCAGGGTCCGGGACCGGCGGGTCCCGCCCCTCTTCCAGGCAGGCTTGCCATTCGCGCAGCTGCCACGAAAGTCCGACCGCGACCCGGCCGCGCCGCCGGCTCGACGTGACGACCGACACCTGCTCGCTGTGGCGCACGTGGAGATCGTGTTCGCGCAGCCTTCGATAGAGCGCCTCGTCCTCGAGGAAGGGCTCGGCCGGCATCCCGCCGACGTGCCGATAGGCGGCCGCGGTCACCGCCAGGCTGGCGCCGAAGTGCTGGTGATGACGAGGCCACGGATCGGCCGGGTCGGGGTCGAGCACGTGCTCGAGGCGGGCCCGCAGCCGCTGGTAGAGCGCGTCGCGGCGGGCAAGCGCCAGGAGGCGTGCCGGCAGCACGACGTCGTCGCCGTTGACGATGCGACCGCCGACCGCATCCGCGCCGGCGTCGACCTCGCGCAGGATGGCTGCGAGCCAGTCGCTCGCGACCCGCGTGTCGCCGTCGGTGCTGGCGATGACACCGGCGACGCCGGCTGAGCGGCTGAGGCGCCGGCAAGCCTCGTCCATCAGGCACGAGCGGGCGTGGCCGATGTGCGCGACCGGATCGGGGAAGCGCACTTCCACGACATGCAGCGCAAGCGAAGGGTGGCGCGCCGCGAATCGGCGCACGACCTCCGCGCTCGCGTCGCTGCAGTTGTTGGCGAGGACGATGACCTCGAACCGGGCGGGGTCGAAGCGCGCGCCGTCGAGGTCGCGCTGACCGGCGAGCGCGCGCAGCGCCCCCGGCAGGCGACGTGCCTCGTTGCGGACGGGCACGACCACCGTGACGCGCAGGGTGGGACGAGGGGGTGGCAGCGCGCTCCAGTCGGGGCGGCGGCGGGCGCGCGGAAAAGTCATGGCGGCCGCACGGCAAATTTCCGGCCCGCGAGGCGCGGCACACCTCTTGCCCCAGTCGTTGGGTGAATCCCCGCAGCCCTTCCTTCGCACAGCGACCACAGACCCGCCGCCTGCGACCGCTCCCTTGAGTCACGCAGACGATTCGTTGCCTGACCGACCCTTTCGCTCCTTCTGGATGGCGGGGTTCGAGGGGGCCGATCACGTCAACGGCTCGGGCCGTCCGCTCGACATGGTCGCCGCAGCGGGCCACGACCGTCATCTCGACGCCGACTACGCATCGCTGGCGCGGCTCGGCATCCGCACGGCGCGCGAGAGCATCGGCTGGCGCCTGACCGAGCGGGCTTCGAACAGGCCGGACGCGCGCTTCGATTTCACTCGTTCACTGCAAACGGCCGAGGTCGCCGGGCGGCACGGCGTGCAGGTGCTCTGGTCGCTGATGCACTACGGCATCCCCGCCGGCGTGTCTTTTCTGGACGACGCGTTCTGCGAGCGCTTCGCCGACTTCGCCGCTGCCGCCGCGCGGGCACTGCGTGCGACGAGCGACGCCACGCCGGTCTACACACCGATCAACGAAATCAACTTCCTGGCCTGGGCAGTCGCCGAAAGCTCGCTCATCCATCCCCATCGCGCCGACTCGCCGGCGAGGCTGGCCGCGACCGCGCACGGGCGCGACCTGGGCTTCGAAGTGAAGTGCCGCCTCGTCCGCGCGACGCTGCAGGCCATCGAGGCCATCCGAGCCGAAGACTCCCGGGCGCGCTTCCTCCACGTCGAGCCGATCGTCCACGTCGTGCCGCCGGCCGATGCACCCTGGCGGACTGCCGATGCCGAGCGCGTCGCGAGCTGGCAGTGGCAGGCCTGGGACATGCTGCGCGGCACGCTCCTGCCCGAGCTCGGCGGCTCGCCCGCGGCGCTCGACCTGATCGGCGTCAACTATTACCACAACTGCCAGTGGGAGCTCGACACCGGGCGCCGTCTCGAGTGGCACCTGCGCGACCCCCGCCGCGTGCCGTTCTCGTCGCTGCTGCAGCGCGCGGCCGTTCGTTACGGCAAGCGCGTGCTGGTCTCCGAGACCAGTCACGTCGGCGAGGGGCGCGCGCAATGGCTCGCCGAGATCGCCGACGAAGTGAGCCGCGCGCGCGCCGACGGGGTCGGGGTCGACGGCATCTGCCTCTACCCGATCGTCGACCGCCCCGACTGGGAGGACGAGCACCACTGGCATCGCAGCGGCCTGTGGGACGTCGCCGTCGACGAGCCCTCTGCCGACGCGCTCTCCAGGCGACTGAACCCTCCGTACGCCAGGAGCCTGCGTCGCGCTCAGCGCGACCCCGGCCTCCGCGTTTCTTCTCTTCCTGACTCCAAGGACTTTTCCGTGCCTCACATCGTCGTCTTCTCTCACCTGCGCTGGAACTTCGTCTTCCAGCGTCCTCAGCATCTCCTGTCGCGGCTCGCCCGGCGCCACCCGGTCGTCTTCATCGAGGAGCCGGTGCGCTGCGACGAGGCGGCGTGGCTCGAGCGGACGTCGCCCTGCGCCGGCGTCGAGGTCTTGCGTCCGCACACGCCGATCGACGCCTTCGGTTTCCACGACGACCAGCTCTCGCTGCTCGAGCCGATGATCGCGGGCTGGCTCGACGAGCAAGGCATCGACGACTACGTCTGCTGGCTCTACACCCCGATGGCCCTGCCGCTGCTGCAGGAGCTCAGGCCGCGCGCCGTGATCTACGACTGCATGGACGAGCTCTCGGCGTTCAAGGGGGCGCCGCGCCAGATGAAGCAGCGCGAGACGGCGCTGATGAAGCGCGCCGAGCTCGTCCTCACCGGCGGCCCCGGGCTCTACGAGTCGAAGCGTCCGATGCACGACAACGTGCTGTGCCTGCCGAGCGCCGTCGATGCCCGCCACTACGACGCGACGCGCGCGCGCGCCGACGAAGGCGCGATGGCGCGCGCCCAGGCGCTCCAGGGCGCGATCCCGGAGCCGCGGCTGGGCTTTTTCGGCGTCATCGACGAGCGCCTCGACATCGAACTGGTCGCAGCGCTCGCCGACGCCGAGCCGCAGTGGCAGATCGTCATGGTCGGCCCGGTCGTCAAGATCGACCCGGCGTCGCTGCCGCAACGGCCCAACCTGCACTGGCTCGGCCAGCAGTCCTACGAGATCCTGCCGCAGATCGTCGCCGACTGGACGGTGTGCCTGATGCCGTTCGCCATGAACGAGTCGACGCGCTTCATCAGCCCGACCAAGACCCTGGAGTACATGGCCGCCGGCAAGCCGGTCGTGAGCACGCCGATCCACGATGTGCTGGTCATGTTCGGCGACCTCGTCGTCATCGGCGACGACGCACCGAGCTTCATCGCCGCCTGCCGCATCGCGATCGCCGAGACGCCTGCAGAAGTGGCCGACCGGCA
>JBDTJD010000358.1:0-3558 GCA_039935975.1 Caldimonas sp. | reverse complement strand
TCGTTCGCACTGGCGAAAAGCACTCCGGCACCGCCTATGGCCGCTGGCGCTTCCAGGGACGCTACGCGCTGCACGACGTATACCTTGTGCGCAACGAGCTGGAAGAGCTTGCGGCTGCAATGGCTGCCCGTGTCGTGACCCAGGCCGGCCTTGGACGGCTGCGCGCCACCATCGACCGGATGGAAGTCGCCGCCGATGCCGGCAATCTGGTCGTGATGTCGGAAGCGGACCGCCTGTTCCATGCACGCATCTTCGAGATTGCCGGCAGCCCGATGCTGCTCGATCTTGCCGAGAGCATCGGCGCGCAGGTGGAAAACAGCCGTCAGATCGCGTTCTCCGATCCGGCGCGCGTCCGCGAGCCCATCCGCGAGCACGTCCGCATCGTCGACGCGCTGGCCACCGGCTCGGCCCAGGTGGCGCGCGGCGCGATGCGCGAGCACATCCGCAACGTCGCGGATCGGGCCGGACTGAATCTGGACGTGCCCGGTCGGCCTGCGCAAAGGCGCCGATAAGCGTCACTGCGCGGAGCGTGTCCGCGCTGTTGCCGAGGGCGTCGCACCGCCTCTCATCGCGCTAGCGTCTCTGCCTACATCCGGTCGGGAAGTGAGCCGGCTGCTCGGTGATGGCCCGTCGCTAATCTCGTGTCGGTTGCCACTTCGAGGAATCGACATGAGATTGGTCATCGCAGCGAGCACGGCCTTGGCCTGTGCCGCGTTGCTGTCCGGGCCCGCGGACGCGAAAGGCTGCCTCAAGGGAGCCGCAGTCGGCGGCATCGGCGGGCATTTCGCCGGCCATCACGGCCTGATCGGCGCAGCCGCCGGTTGCGCAGTGGGGCATCACCTGGCTCACAAGAAAGAGGCCGCTGGCGCAACGCAAGCCACGCCGACCGCGAGCCCGCCCACGTCGCCGACACCGACGCGCGCGCCCGCGCCCACGAAGTCCTAGTTCACGCCCCACCCCACTCCACTCTCCACACCGAAAGGCACCCCATGGCATTCACCCAATCAGCCGACTCCCGCATGGTCACCGGACTCTTCCCCGACCGTGAAAGCGCCGAGCGCGCCTACCGTGACACGTCCACGCGCGGATATCGCGACGACGATGTCAACGTCGTCATGAGCGACGACACCCGCAAGACCCACTTCTCGAGCACCGACGGACGCCAGACCGAGCTCGGCACCAAGGCCGCCGAAGGCGCAGGCATCGGCGGCGCGATCGGCGGCAGCCTGGGCGCCATCGCCGCCGCCATCGCCGCGGTCGGCACGACGCTCGTGCTGCCTGGCCTGGGCCTGGTCATCGCCGGCCCGCTGGCCGCCGCGGTCGCGGGCGCCGGCGCGGGTGCTGCCACGGGCGGCATCGTCGGCGCGCTCATTGGCTGGGGCATCCCGGAAGAGCGCATCGCGCACTACGAGGAGGGGATCAAGAACGGCGGCATCGTCATGGGCGTGACCCCGCGCTCGGAAGAGGACGCGCACTACTTCGAGACGAACTGGCGTGACCATGGCGGTCAGCATGTCATCGGCACCGGCGTCGGCGCGACAGCCGGCGCGGTGACCGGCGGCGCGCTGGGCGCGGTCGGCGGGCCCATCGGCATGGCTGCGGGCGCGGCGATCGGCGCAGTGGCCGGCGGTCTGGCCGGAAAGGGCGGCGCCGAGGTCGTCAATCCGAAGGCGGGTGACGAGCGCGACGAGCATCACCTGTCCAAGGGCGTCGGTGCCGGCGGCGGAGCCGTCACCGGCGCCGCGCTGGGCGCCGTCGGCGGACCGATCGGCATGGCTGCCGGAGCCGCGGTCGGCGCGGTCGCCGGCGGTCTTGCGGGCAAGGGTGCGGGCGAGGTCGTCAACCCGTCCGGCGGCGACAAGCTCTCTCATCACCACCTCGCGACCGGCGTCGGCGCGGGTGGAGGCGCTGCCGCAGGGGCTGCCATCGGCGCGGCCGGCGGCCCGATCGGCATGGCCGCGGGTGCCGCGATCGGTGCCGTCGCCGGCGGTGCCGCCGGCAAGGGGACGGGCGAAGTCGTCAACCCGAAGCCGACGGACAAGCCGCGCGTCTGAGGTCTTCACCCTCGAGAAAAAGCGGAGCCTCGGCTCCGCTTTTTCTTGGTCGGCGTTTCAGGTCAACGGCGGCCCGGGGCCATCGCGCGCCGCGGCCGCTAGCGCGCGCCTCGGTCGGTGCTGCGCGCGAGCGGAAGCATCCGCGACAGCACGCTGTCGTGTCGGACAAGGTGGTGGTACAGCGCCGCCGCCGCGTGCACCCCGACCAGCGCGAGCAACGTCCACATCGCATAGCCGTGGATGTCGCCGGCGAGAAAGCCCCATGGGGCTTTGCGCGGCGCCAGGGCAGGCAGGGTGAGGAGACCCGCCAGCCGCACCGGAACGCTGTGCGCGGATGCGGCGGCCCAGCCCAGGAAGGGCCCGATCAGGAGGATCGCGTAGAAGAGTCGGTGCGTGAGCTGCGCGAGCGTGCGCTCCCAGCCGGGCGGCGTGTCCGGCGCTGGCGCCACCGGGTGGCGCCAGCGATGCACGAGCCGGGCGGCCATGACCACGAGGATCAGCAGGCCGATGTTGAAGTGCAGGGTGATCGTCGTGTCGAGCGGCGTGTCGACCTTGATGTGCGGCAACAGCAGCGCCGTCACGAACTGGCACGCCACCAGCACCACCACCGTCCAGTGAAACGCCCTGCCGGCGGAGTCGTAGTTCACCGCCGCGGAATTTCCGCTGGCGTCGCGCCCGTCGATATTCATGAAATGAGGGCCGGGGTCGCCCGGCGGATCGATGACCAACTTGAATGCATGATTTTCATGGTCATCGTAGCCGAGTGCGCGGGACGGATCCCGGCGAACGCGCAAGCGTCAACGCTTGCCGAGCACCTCGACCATCGCCTTGGCGAGCGCCTCGCTGGAATTCGGGTTCTGGCCCGTCAGCAGGTTGCCGTCGCGTTCGATGTGACTGAGCATCGGCACCAGCGACGAATGGAAATCGGCGCCGCTCGCCTTCATGGCGTCTTCCAGCAGAAAGGGCACCACGTCCTTGAGCCCGGCCAACCGCTCTTCGGTGTTGGTGAAGCCGGTGGCGCGGCGGCCCTGCAGGAAGGGCTCACCGCTGGCGCGTTTGGCGTGCACGAGGGACGCCGGCCCGTGACAGACGGAGGCGATGAGCTTGCCGGCGCCGTCGTGACGGGCCACCAGCGCGTGCAGCGTGGCGTCGTGCGCCAGGTCGATCATCGGCCCGTGACCGCCCGGGATGAAGACGGCATCGAAGGTTTCGTCCTTCACCGAAGCGAGAGTCACGCTGTCGCGCAACGCCTGCAGGGCCGGCGCCCAGTCCTTCCTCTGCTTCTCGTTCGGCTCGGTCTTCGGATCGAGCGGCACCGCGCCGCCTTTCGGCGAGGCCACGGTGACCTCGATGCCTGCCTCGGTGGCAGCCATGAACGGCACGGCGAACTCCTCGAGCCAGAGGCCCGTGGGATGGTCAGGCGCAAGCTGATTGCTGCTGGTGGTGACGAAAAGGGCGCGCATGGTGATCCTGCAAAGTGTCGGTCGAATCTAAGGCAGGCGGT
>JBDTJD010000357.1:0-6102 GCA_039935975.1 Caldimonas sp. | reverse complement strand
TGGCCATGCGCGGTATCGACGACGATCGCATCGACACCGGCCTGCACGAGCAGCTCGGCGCGCTCCTCGGTGCCCTCGCCGACGCCGATGGCGGCACCGACGCGCAGCTTGCCGTGGCTGTCGCGCGCGGCATTGGGAAAGCTCGTCTGCTTGGTGATGTCCTTGACCGTCATCAGGCCGCGCAGCTCGAAGGCATCGTTGACCACGAGCACGCGTTCGAGCTTCTCGCGGTGCATCAGCGACTTGCCCTCGGCCAGCGTCGCGCCCTCGCGCACGGTGACGAGGCGATCGCGCGGCGTCATGATCTCCTTCACCGGCGCATCCAGACGCGTCTCGAAACGCAAGTCGCGATTGGTGACGATGCCGACGACGACCTTGCCCTGGAGCACCGGAAAGCCGGAGATGCCGTGGGCCTTGCTCAGAGCGATCACCTCGCGAACCGACATCTCGGGCGAGACGGTGATCGGGTCGCGCAGCACGCCGGACTCGTAGCGCTTGACCCGTGCGACCTCCGAAGCCTGCTGCTTCGCGGTCATGTTCTTGTGGACGATGCCGATGCCGCCTTCCTGCGCCAGGGCGATCGCCAGGCGAGCCTCGGTGACGGTGTCCATCGCAGCGGCGACGAGCGGCAGGTTGAGGCGGATGTTGCGGGAGAGGCGGGTCGCGAGGTCGGTGTCGCGCGGCAGGACGCTCGACAGCGCGGGGACCAGCAACACGTCGTCGAAGGTCAGCGCTTTGCCCAGAAGGCGCATGGGAATGGCTCCAGACGCAAAAGCGAATTATAGGGATGCGGGTGCAAAGTACCGGTTTGCATGCGCTCGCGTGCCCCGCTCTCGCGGGCCGCCGCTACACTGGCGCGGACTTCCCATGAAGTGCGTCACGACCATGGTTCGACCTTTCGCTGCACTGCTCGCCCTTCTCGCCGCTTCGCTGCTCAGCCTTCCGGCCGAAGCGCAGTGGAAATGGCGCGACAAGTCCGGCCATGTCCAGTACAGCGACCTGCCGCCGCCGAACGGCACCCCCGATCAGGACATCCTCCTCCGGCCGAACGCGAACTCGCGCCGCGCGGGGCCGGTGCCGAACGCGCCGGTGTCGATCGTGACGAGCGGCACCGCCGCCTCGTCGGCAGCCTCCGGCGCACTCGTGCCGCGCACGACCGACTCCGACCTCGAAGCCGCCCGCAAGAAATCCGAGGCCGAGGCGGCCGCCAAGGCCAAGGTCGAGGAGCAGCGCATCGCCGCCCTCAAGGCCGACAACTGCGCCCGCGCCAAGACCCAGCTCTCGACGCTCGAGAGCGGCATTCGCCTGGCGCGCGCGAACGCCAGCGGCGAACGTGAGTTCCTCGACGACAAGCAGCGCGCCGAGGAAACCCGGCGCACCAAGGTCGTGATCGGCACCGACTGCAAGTAGTCGGTCAGGCGCTCTTTATTCGCCGCAGTTCGCGGGCGCGCAGACGGCGCGCTTCGTTCGGGTCCATGGCAAGCGGTCGATAGAGCTCGACCCGGTCGCCGTCCTTCAGCAGCGCACCGGGCGGGCATGCGCGACCCCAGAGCCCGATCGTCGATGCGCCAAGATCGATCTCCGGAAACCGCTCGGCCAGGCCGCTCGCCAGGATCGCGTCGAGCGCAGTGGCGGGTTCCGCGAGGTCGATCGTCCACTCGGTCGCGACGCCGGCACGCGGACTGAGCGCCACGGCAATCTTCATCGCGGCGCACCGGAGCGCGAATTAGCGCGGCCCATAGACCTGCTCGGCCCGTCGCACGAACGAATCCACCAGCGTGTCGGCAATGCGGTCGAACACCGGGCTGATCGCCAGCTCGAGGACGGCGTTGGCGAACTGGTAGCGCAGCTCGAACTCGATCTTGCAGGCGTCGATGGCCGTCGAACCCTCGCCCGCTGGCAAAGGCAGCGGCACGAACTGCCACAGGCCGTCGAGAAGCGAGAACGGCCCGTCGACCAGCCCGACGCGCACCGAACGGTCGGCCGTCTGGACGTTGCGAGTGGTGAACGCCTGGCGAACCCCGGCATAGGCGAGATGCAGGCGCGCGGTCTGCCCTTCCTCGTCGCGCGACAGGACCTCCGCACGCTCGCACCAGGGCAGGAACTGCGGGTACTTCTCGATGTCGACGACGAGCTGGTAGAGCTCGTGCGGCGCATACCAGAGCAGCACCGACTTCCTGACCTGCTTCATACAATCGGCAAATTGTAGAAGGCGCGTCCCACCGGCGCGACTTCGCCACCTATCCCCTTTCGAACGCCACGATGTCGATTGCCGAGAACCGCCGTGCCCGCTTCGACTATCACATCGAGGAACGCCACGAGGCGGGCGTCGTCCTCGCTGGCTGGGAGATCAAGGCCGTGCGTGCCGGCCAGGTCCAGCTCACCGACGGCTACGTCGTCATTCGCGACGGCGAGCTCTGGCTGATCGGCTGCCGCATCAACGCGCTGCGCAGCGCCTCGACCCACGTGACGCCCGAGGCCGACCGGACCAAGAAGCTGCTCATGCACAAGGAGGAGATCCGGCGCCTGATCGGCAAGGTCGAGCAAAAGGGCTTCACGCTGGTGCCGCTCGACCTCCACTACAAGGGCGGCCGGGTCAAGGCCGAGATCGCCCTCGCCAAGGGCAAGGCCGAGCACGACAAGCGCGACACCGAGAAGAAACGTGACTGGGAACGCGAGCACGGCCGTCTGATGCGGCACAAGGTGTCTTCCAAGCACTGAAAGCAAGCCATGACGAGCCCGACCGAGGCGCTGATCGCGCCCGAGCCGACGAAGCTGCGCGAGATCGCCGACCTGCCCGGACCGCGCGGCCTCCCCGTCGTCGGCAACCTGTTCCAGATCGACAAGGCGCACATCCACCTTCAGGTCGAGCGCTGGTCGGAGCAGTTCGGATCCTGTTTCCGCTTCCAGCTCGGCGCCCGCAAGATCTTCGTCGTGACCGACCACGCCGCGGTCGGCGCCGTCTTTCGCGACCGGCCTGAAGGCTTTCGTCGCACCCAGCGCTTCGGCCAGATCGCGGCCGAGATCGGCCTGAAGGAAGGTGTCTTCGGTGCCGAGGGAGAGGCCTGGCGGCGCCAGCGCAAGATGGTCATGGCGGGATTCGATCCGCGACACCTGCGCGCCTACTTCCCGTCGCTCGTGAAGGTCTCGGCGCGGCTCGAGCGGCGCTGGCGGCTGGCTGCGGCCAGCGGCGCCGCGATCGACCTGCAGGCCGACCTGATGCGCTTCACGGTCGACGCGATCTCTGGCCTGGCGTTCGGTGCCGACGTCAACACGCTCGAGTCCGACGAAGAGGTGATCCAGAGCCACCTCGACAAGATCTTTCCCGCCCTCTACCGGCGCCTGCTCGCGCCGCTGCAGACCTGGCATTGGTGGAAATCGGCCGCGGACCGCGAACTCGACCGCAGCGTCATCGCCGTCGGCCGGGCGATCGACGGCTTCATCCGGGACGCGCGCGCCCGCCTGGACGCCGAGCCGGAGCGCCGTGCCGTGCCCCACAACCTGCTCGAGGCGATGATCGTCGCCGCCGACGATCCCGGCTCGGGCATCACCGACGTCGAGGTGTCCGGCAACGTGATGACGATGCTCCTTGCCGGCGAGGACACGACCGCCAACACGCTGACCTGGGCGATCTGGCTCCTGACACGCAACCCGGAGGCTCTCGCCAAAGCGCGCGCCGAGGTCGACGCCGTGTCGTCGGGCCGGTCGGGCTGGACCCTCGAGCGGCTCGCCGAACTGCGCTACCTCGAAGCCTGCGCGAACGAGACGATGCGCCTGAAGCCGGTCGCGCCCTTCCTCATGCTGCAGGCGCTTCGCGAGACGCGCATCGCCGACGTCCGTGTTCCGGCCGGCACGCTCGTCTGGGCCGCGCTGCGCACCGACACCGTTCGCGCCGCGTACTTCCCCGACCCGACCCGCTTCGATCCCGACCGCTGGCTGAACGCCCACGCCGCGCCGAGCACGACCTCGGCCAATCGTGTCGCGATGCCGTTCGGCGCCGGCCCGCGCGTCTGCCCGGGCCGCCAGCTGGCCATGCTCGAGATCAAGATGGCCCTGGCGATGCTGCTGGGGGCCTTCGAGATCGAGAGCCTCGCGCCCCTGCACGGGTCCGAGCCGGCCGAGCGGATGTCGTTTGCGATGTCGCCGTCGACGCTGACGATGCGCCTGCGCGAGCGCACCGCGCAGGCGGCTGCCGCCTAGTCGCGATCGAGTGCGGCGAGTGCCTGAAGGCAGTCGCCGATCAGGTCACCGACATCCTCGAGGCCGAGCGCGAAGCGGACCAGCGTGCCCTCGCTCGAAGGTGCACCGCGCAGGAGCGTCCAGTCGTAGGGCACGACGAGGCTCGTCGGGCCGGCCCACGAATAGCCGATTCGGAAAAGACGCAGCGCGTCGACGAAGGCGTCGACGCGCTGCATCGGGTAGCGCGCGTCGAACACCACCGAGAACAGGCCCGCGGCATCGCTGCACAGGCGCGCCCAGTGCTCGTGCCCGGGCGATCCGGGCAGTGCCGGATGCAGCACCTTGGCGACCTCGGGTCGCTCGCGCCACCATTGGGCGAGCGTCAGCCCGGCGCGCGCCTGCGCCTCGTAGCGCAGCGGCAGCGACGGCAGCGAGCGCAGAACCAGCTCGCAGTCGTTGCCGGCGACGCCGAATCCACTTCTCATGTGAGTCGCCTTGAGGCGCTGATGCAGCGCCTCGTCGCGAGTGGTGACGGAGCCCATCAGCACGTCGGCACCGCCCGACGGATACTTGGTCAGCGCCTGGACCGAGATGTCGACGGCCGCGAGACTGCCGTCGCCCTGAACCAGCGCGAACGGCTGGAAGGCGAGGCCGGCGCCCCAGGTGTTGTCGAGCGCGGTCGTGACGCCGCGCTCGCGCGCGACCGCGACGAGCGCGGTGATGTCGGGAAACTCCATCGTCACCGATCCCGGCGCCTCGATCCAGACGAGCCGGGTCGCAGGCGTGATCGCGGCGGCGAGCGTGGCCGGCGTCATCGGATCGTAGAAGGCGTGGCCGATGCCCCAGGCGGCGAGCTCGTGACGCGCGAACTCCCTGCCGGGGCCATAGGCGTTGGTCGGGATCAGGACCTGGTCGCCGGCGGCGAGCAGCGCCATGTCGACGAGCGTGATCGACGCCAGACCGCTCGGCACGAGCAGCGTCTGCAGGCCGCCCTCGAGCGTCGCGATCCGTTCCTCGAGCGTGAAGGTCGTCGGCGTGCCGTGCAGGCCGTAGGTGTAGCCGACCTTCTCCTTCCACGTGCGCGCACGCATCGCGGCGACGTTCTTGAAGATGACCGTCGAGGCCCGGTGCACGGCGGGCTGCACGGCGTCGAAACCTGCCGGAGGCTGGTACGGGTGGGCGATCAGGGAGGTGCTGCGCGACAGGTACTTCTTCATTCGATGCAGGCGCGGCGAACGCGCTCGGTCAGACCGGCATGCCGATCAGGTCGTGGCCTTCGGCGGCGACGATGCGGGCTCGCGTGAATTCGCCACCCTTCATCGTCTTCGACGCCTTGTCGGGCGGAAGGAGGCGGACGCGTCCGTCGATCTCGGGTGCGTCGGCGTAGGTGCGGCCCCAGCCGCCCTTGCGTCCGAGCGCCGGTGCCGAGTCGACCAGGACCTGCATCGTCGCGCCGACGCGCGCCCGCAGCTTGGCGACCGACACCTCCTCGGCGACGCGCATGAAGCGAGCCCGACGCTCCTCGCGCACCTCCGCCGGCAGCATGCCCGGGATGGCGTTGGCGACGGCGCCGTCGACCGGCGAGTAGGCGAAGCAGCCGGCCCGATCGATGCGCGCCTCCCGCACGAAATCGAGCAGGTGCTCGAACTCGGCCTCGGTCTCGCCCGGGAAGCCGGCGATGAAGGTGCTTCGCACCACCAACTCGGGGCAGATCTCGCGCCAGCGCGAGAGCCGCTCGATGTTCTTCTCGCCGCTCGCCGGACGCTTCATGCGCCTGAGCACGTCGGGGTGCGAGTGCTGGAACGGCACGTCGAGGTAGGGCAGGATCGCGCCTGTCGCCATCAATGGCAGCACGTCGTCGACGTGCGGATAGGGATAGACGTAGTGCAGGCGCACCCAGGCACCGTGCGGCGCGGCGATTTC
>JBDTJD010000356.1:0-3940 GCA_039935975.1 Caldimonas sp. | reverse complement strand
GCCGGATGAGACGAAAGTCATCGCACCGCGGTACAGGCGCACTTCACCACCCGGGGCCGGCCATCGCGCGGCCGCGGACTGCGGCACCTCCGCAAGCAAGCGGTCGACGAGCGTGCCGGGAACGCCTTTCGGGAGGGTCTGCAACAGCCAGGCGGCGAGCGCGTTGCGTCGCCGCGCGGGCGGTAATTCGCGCCAATGCGATACCCGCAAGCCGCCCCGCTCCCGCCGCAGGTCGACGAGGTCGTGCGCGGCCACCTCCACCGCCAGGGCCGTCGCCTGTTGCGCCCGCCTTGCGGCCGCCGCCAAACTGCCTTCAACGTCTGGAAACGCGCGCTTCAGCATCGGCCACACCTGCAGGCGCAGGCGATTGCGGTCGAAGCGCGGGTCGGCATTGCTGTCGTCTTCGACGAAAGACAGGCGGTGTCGTCGCACATAGGCCTCGACCGCGTCCCGCGGAGATGCCAACCAGGGTCGAGCCCAGGTGATGCCACTGGCGATGCGCGCAGCCGGCATGGCGGAGAGGCCTGCCACGCCAGCACCGCGCAGCGCCTGCAGCAGCCACGTTTCCGCTTGATCGCGCCGATGATGGGCCAGCAGGACCAGCGTGCAACCGGCTTCGGTCGCCAGCTCGGCCAGCGCTGCATACCGCTCGTGTCGTGCCCAGGCTTCGATGCTCTGCCCAGCTGCCGGTCGCGTAGCCAGACGGCGCGTGCTGAACGCGACACCCCAGCGCCCGCATTGGCGACGAACGGCGTCCTGCCAGCCATCGGCCGCGGGGTTCAGGCCGTGGTGCACATGCAGCGCCACCACCCGCAGATTGGTGCCGCGGGCCGCACGCACCGTGGCGTGAAGCAGAGCCGTCGAGTCGCGACCCCCACTGGCGGCCACCGCGACCCGCAGCACGCTGGCGCCTGTCGACGCGCTAGCGGTCCGTGGTGTCGTTGAAGCGGCCGTAGCTGCGCAACCGCTGATAGCGGCGCTCCAGCAGATCGCGGGTCTTCAGGTCGGAGATCTGCCGCAGCGCATCGACCAGTCCACGCTTGAGCTGCGCTGCCATCCACGGCACGTCACGCTGCGCACCTCCCACCGGCTCACTGACCACTTTGTCGATCACGCCCAGTGCCTTCAATCGGTGCGCCGTGATGCCCAGGGCCTCGGCAGCATCCGGCGCGCGCTCGGACGTCTTCCACAGGATCGACGCGCAGCCTTCGGGCGAGATCACCGAATAAACGCTGTACTGCAGCATCAGTACCTGATCGGCGACGCTGATCGCCAGCGCGCCACCCGAACCGCCTTCGCCGATGATCGTCGCGATGATCGGCACTTCGAGCTGCGCCATCTCGAAGATGTTGCGTCCGATGGCCTCGGATTGCCCGCGCTCCTCGGCACCGATGCCAGGATAGGCGCCGGGGGTGTCGACGAAGCTGAACACCGGCAGGCCGAACTTCTCGGCCAGCTTCATCAATCGCAGCGCCTTGCGATAGCCCTCGGGGCGGGCCATGCCGAAATTGCGCAGCGTTCGCTCCTTGGTGTCGCGTCCCTTCTGGTGGCCGATCACCATGCAGGCCTGCCCGTTGAAGCGGGCCAGTCCGCCGACGATCGATTGATCATCCGCGTAGTGGCGATCGCCATGCAGCTCCTGGTATTCGGTGAAGACGTGCGCCACATAGTCCAGGGTGTAAGGGCGCTGCGGATGGCGCGCGATCTGCGTCACCTGCCACGGCGAGAGGCCGGAGTAGATGTCCTTGGTGAGCAGCAGGCTCTTCTTGCTGAGGCGGTCGATCTCCTCGGAGATGTCGACCGCCGATTCGTTCTGTACGTAGCGCAGTTCTTCGATCTTCGCCTCGAGTTCGGCGACGGGCTGCTCGAATTCCAGAAAATGACGCTTCGACATTCAATAGCTCACCGGCAGCGGATCGAGACTGCGCCAAATGTACCAAGTGGCCACTGAGCGGTACGGCGCCCACGCGTCGCCGACTTCGCGTGCCTCGGCGCGCGACACCGGCTCGCCGCTGAAATAGTTGACGCTGATGCCCTTGATCAGGCCGACGTCGTCGAGCGGCAGGATGTTCGGGCGCTGAAGATGGAAGATCAGGAACATCTCCGCCGTCCAGCGGCCGATGCCGCGGATCGCGACGAGCTCCTCGATGATCGCCTCGTCGTCCATCGCGTGCCAGCGCAGCGGGCTGACGGTGCCCGACCGGAAGTGCTCGGCGAGGTCGCACAGGTATTCGACCTTGCGCGCCGAAAGCCCGGCGGCCCGGATCTGCGGAGCCTCGAGCGCGAGCACGGCCTGAGGCGCGAGCCGGTGTGCAGGGCCGGCGGTCAGCCCGACGAAGCGGTCCCATACGGCTTGCGCCGCCTTGACCGAGATCTGCTGGCCGACGATGGAACGTGCGAGCGTCGTGAATGCATCGCCGCGACTCTCGAGGCGAACGTCGCCGAGACGCGGGATGAGCTTTCGCATCACGCGGTCTCGCTTGGCGAGATGGCGGCATGCATCGTCCCAGAAGTCGACGACCTCGACCGGCCCCTCGACCGCCCGCGCTGCCATCAGCCCTTCACCCAGGTGGTGCCCTGCGCGGTGTCCTTGAGGACGACGCCCTGGCTCGCCAGTTCGCTTCGGATGGCGTCCGAACGGGAGTAGTCGCCCCGCGACTTGGCCTCGCGCCGTTCGCTGATCAACGCGTCGATGCGCGCTTCGTCGAGCCCGGTGCCGGCCTGCAGGAAGGTGCGTGGCGCCTGCTGCAGATGGCCGAGGACGCCGGCCAGGCCCTTCAGCAGGGCCGCGTCCTCGACACGGCGATGCCGGTTGACCTCGGCCGCCAGGTCGAACAGCACCGCGACCGCGATCGGCGTGTTGAAGTCGTCGTTCATCGCCTCGCGAAAGGCGGCGGCGCGCGGCTCGGCCCAGTCGATCCTGGCGGGCGCATCGACCTGAACGGCGTCGAGCGCGGTGTAGAGGCGCCGAAGCGAGTTGCGCGCGTCGTCGAGGCCGGCGTCGCTGAAGTTCACCGGGCTGCGGTAGTGCGTGCGGACCATCGAGAAGCGAATGGTCTCTCCGTCGTAGCGCTTCAGCACGTCGCGAATGGTGAAGAAATTGCCGAGCGACTTCGACATCTTCTCGTTGTCGACGTTGAGCAGGCCGTTGTGCATCCAGACGTCGGCGAACGGGCCGCCGCTCGCGCCTTCGCTCTGTGCGATTTCGTTCTCGTGATGCGGAAACTGGAGGTCCTGGCCGCCGCCGTGGATGTCGAAGTGCTCGCCGAGCAGCGCCTTGCACATCGCCGAGCACTCGATGTGCCATCCGGGCCGGCCGGGGCCGTAGCGGCTCGGCCACTTCGCGTCGTCGGGCTCGGTCTCCTTGGCGGACTTCCACATCACGAAGTCGAGCGGATCCTCCTTGCCGTCGAGGACGGCAACGCGCTCGCCGGCACGAAGCTGATCGATCGACTTGCCCGAGAGCTTGCCGTAGCCGGGGAACTTGCGGACCGCGTAATTCACGTCGCCGTTCGTGCTGCGGTAGCCAAGGCCCTTCTCCTCGAGGGTGTCGATCATGTCGAGCATCTGCGGCACGTACTCGGTCGCCCGGGGCTGCGCGGTCGGACGCTCGAGTCCGAGCGCGTCGGTGTCCTCCTGAAGCGCGGCGATCATCTCGTCGGTCAGGGCGCGGATCGACATCTTCCGCTCGCCCGCACGGCGGATGATCTTGTCGTCGATGTCGGTGATGTTGCGAACATAGGTCACGCGATAGCCAAGCGTCTTCAGCCAACGCTGCGCGATATCGAAGGCCACCATGAAGCGAGCGTGCCCCACGTGGGAATAGTCGTAGATCGTGATGCCGCAGACGTACATCCGGACGTGGCCGGGCTCGATCGGCGCAAAGGTCCGGGTGTCGCGCGTGAGGGTGTTGTAGATGCGAAGTGTCATGCAGCGGGGG
>JBDTJD010000355.1:0-13381 GCA_039935975.1 Caldimonas sp. | reverse complement strand
TGCCGGCGGTGGCCGGCAACTCGACCACGGTCGGGTCGCCCGGGGCGGACGGCGCCGGAGCAGGGGCGGGTGCGGGGGCAGGTGCCGGCGCCGGGGCCGGCGCGGGCGGCGTCGTCGACGCGTCCACGACCCGATTGCCGGAGAGGTTCGACGTCCCGGTCCCGCCTCCGCAGGCAGCGAGGCTCGCTGCCAGTGCAGCCACGACACTTCGCCGCATTGCCTTGTCCATCATCCGGATGCCTCCTGTAGCACCCTTCGTGGCTGCAGCTTCCATGCCACGCGCCGAGCGCCGCCGGTCGCGTTAAAACTGTCGACTTGGGTCGGCGCAGGAGGCGTGCGAAGAGGCGCCGACCGTTCGTCCGCGACGAATTGCCAGACTTGCAAGCGATTGCATGAATCGCAACCGGCCGAACTGCCAACACGGCTTGAAAAGCGGCTCGATTTCATCATCTGGTGACCCTGCGCCCGGCCCCGGACGCGTTGGGAGACTCGCCATGAAGAAGTGGGTATTGAGCGTTGCACTGGCGACGATGACGGCGCTGGCGTGGGCGTTGCCGAGCCTTCAGGACGTCGAGGCGCAGGTCGCGCAGGGCCGCTACACCGAAGCCCAGTCGATGATGAAGGAGGTCGTCGCCGCCAAGCCGAACAGCGCGCGGGCGCACTACGTCTACGCCGAGATCCTGGCGCACGAAGGCAACGTTTCGCGCGCCGCAGACGAAGCGCGCCTCGCGCGCCAGATCGATCCCGACATCCGCTTCACGTCGCCGGAGAAGTTCCGGGCGTTCGAGGCCTCGTTGCAACGGACGGCGAGCGCGCCGACGCGGAGCTCGGTGGCGCCTTCCGCCACGGCCGTCGCGCCCGCCGCGATGGCGCCGGCGAGCGCGTCGTCGGGCCTGCCCAGCTGGGTCTGGCTGGCGGGGCTCGCGGCCGTCGCCTTCGCCCTGTGGCGCGGCTTCTCGCGCAGCCGTGCGGCAGCCACAGAGGGCGGGGGAGCGGTCGCCGTACCCGGCGCGTTCGCCGGCGGGCCCGTCGGTCCGGGCGCGATGACGCCACCCGGGGCAGTGCCTTACGGCGCCAGCACTCCGATGCAGCGGCCGGGCGGCGGACTGATGGGGGTCGGCCTGGCCGCCGCAGGCGGCGTCGCCGCGGGCATGCTGGCCGACCAGATGCTGCATCGCCGTCGCGACGGCACCAATGCTTTCGACAACGACAGCGCCACTGTCCAGCCGGGCTTCTTCGACTCACCGACTGGTGGCGCGAGCGAGTTGGCCGATCGGCCGATCGACTTCGGCACCGGCGGCTCCGACTGGGATTCCGGCTCGGTCGATGCGGGCGGCGGCTCCGACGGCGGCAGCTGGGACTGAGCGTCGCTGCCCTTCGCGCAGGGAAGGCGGCGAAGCGTGCATCGCGACGCCGTGGTCGAGCACGAAGTCGCCGTGCCAGCCCATCGGTGTCTCGCCGATCGGCGGCGCGAGCGCGCTACGCGCCGGATGCCCGCCCGACGACCTCGCGCAGGATCTCGCGCACCTCGCGAAAGCCGTTCGAGCTCGGTAGCCAGGCGAGCGTGCGCGTGTCGATCCGGCGCGCCAGCCCCATCGGCGCCGGCTCGATCTGCACGTCCGGTCCCGCCGCTTCGACGAAAGCTCGCTGCGCGCGCGCCATGTGCCAGCCGTTGGTGACGAGGACGACGTGGTTGATGCCGGCCGGCTTCAGGAGCGCCATCGTCCGGGCCGCGTTCTCGCGCGTGTCCCGCGAATCGTCCTCGATCCACTTGATCGGCCGGCCGAACTCTTCCGCCGCGACCTTGCCGGCGACGCGCGCCTCGGCCGTCGAGTCGCCGCCCTGCCCCCAGCCGCTGCCGCCGCTGAAGGCCATCGGCGCGCCCGTCTGCGCCGCCAGCCAGACGCCGTAGCGCAGGCGCTCCAGCGACAAGGGCGTCAGACTGCTGACGCCGTACTCGGGCGCGAAGGCCTCGGTGCCGGCGCCGAGGATGACGATGGCCACGGGTCGCTTCGCCTGCACCTCGGTGCGCAGTTCGCGGACGCGGTCGAAGCTCAGCGCCGCGGGCGAGGGCAGGATCAGCTGCGACAGGCCGCGCGCAGCGCCGCTGCAGGCCGAAAGCCAGAGCATGGCGACGGAGAAGAGGATCACCAGCCAGCCGAGCCCGCGCCGGGGCAGCAGGAGGCGTGCGCCGAACAGGATCAGGATGAGGAAAGGCACCGGCGGGAGGAGAAGCGCGCCGATGACGGGCTTCCACGAGCCGATGCCGAGGAGCGCGAAGAGACTGTTCACGGGATGTCGTTGCGGCGGGCCGGAGGCGGCGGGCGCGATTGTCGCGGCTTGCCCGTCAGGGTGCCAGCCGCTCTCGTATCCAGATGTCTTTCTCGCGCCGGTAGCGCAGTCGGTCGTGCAACCGCGACTTGCGTCCTTGCCAGAACTCCCAGGCCTCGGGCCGCAATCGAAAGCCGCCCCAATGCGGCGGCCGGGGCGGCTTCAGCATGAACTTCGCGCCGTAGCGGGCCGCGTTGGCGAGCAGCGTTGCACGCGAGGCGATCACCTGGCTTTGCGGCGAGGCCCAGGCGCCGATGCGGGAGTCGAGCGGACGCGAATCGAAATACGCGTCCGACTCGGCGTCCGCGACCTTCTCGACGGTGCCCTCGATGCGCACGACGCGCTCGAGCTCGACCCAGTGGAACTGGAGCGCCGCGAACGGATGCAGGGCGAGCTCGCGGCCCTTCCTGCTCTCGTAGTTGGTGAACCAGACGATGCCGTTGGCGTCGATGCCCTTGACGAGGACGATCCGCGTCGACGGCCGCCCGTCGGCTCCGACCGTGGCCAGCGTCATCGCGTTGGGCTCGGGCAATCGCCCGGCGATCGCCTGGTCGAGCCAGCGCTCGAACTGCTTCAGGGGATCGGCGTCGGAGGCCGACTCGTCGAGCTCGGCCAGCTCGTAGCTCTTGCGCAGCGCGGCGATGTCGGTCATCGGACGAGTATAGAAAACGGCGACGGGCCGGCGCGCTGCTTGCCAAGTTCGTGCCAAGCCGCCCGAAACGCGCGTCTTGCGGGCGCTGGCTTGGGGGAAGGCCTTACGTAGACCTCCCACTTCCTCGATCGCGACGTGTCTCCCATCCTCGGCCCATGTCCTCACAACCCTCGGTGATCGTCCTGGCGGCCGGACAAGGCTCGCGCTTCGCGGGCCCCGAGCACAAGCTGGCCCAGCGTCTGGGCGATGCGAGCGTGCTCTCGGCCACCCTTGCCAACGCGCTCGCGAGCCGCTTGCGCGTCATCGTCGTCACCACGGAGGCGTTCGCCGAGGTGGCGCGCAGCAGCGTTGCCGCGCGCGATGTCGTCGTCCTGCCCCAGGTCGGCACGCCTGGCGCGGGTCATCTCGGCATGGGCGTGTCGATCGCCGCTGGCGCGAACGCGTGCCCCGACTCAGGCGGCTGGCTCGTCCTGCCCGGCGACATGCCGCTGGTGCGCCCGGCGACGATCGCCGCCGTCGCCCTCGTCCTCGACCATCACCCGGTCGCCTTCGCCCAGCACCACGGCCGGCGCGGCCATCCGGTGGGCTTCGCCGCCGAGCTGTATTCCGAGCTCGCTGCGCTGAGCGGCGACGAGGGCGCGCGTCGTCTCGTCGCGCGGTACCCGGCCTTTGCGCTTGAGCTCGACGATCCCGGCGTCCTGATCGACATCGACACCGAAGACGACCTGATCGCGGCACGCCTCGGCGCCCGCGACGCGGCCAACGACCGCGAGCTTGCCGCCCCGGCCGAGCTCTCGGCCCGCTTCAGGCCGTGAGCGAATGGCGGCGAGCGAGCGCGACCAGGCGCTCGACGTCGCGGTCGCGGATGCCGCAGGTGCGCAGCGACCGCTCCGTCTCGACCAGGTAGGAAAGCGTGCTGCCGTAGCGTCCGTTGGCGGTACGGAGGATCTCGATCAGCTCACCGTCGGGCAGCGCGCCGGTGTGGCTGGGACTGCGGCGGCTGAGAGTGAACGCCAGGCCGCGCACGTCGCCGTGCGGCGTGCGGCAGCCGAGCCACTTCGGATCGTAGACGCCGGTCAGCATCTCGCGGTCCCAGAGCCGCTCCAGCTCGGCCTCGACGCGCGTCTGCTCGATCCGGTAGGCCCGGCCGCGGCACGAGCCGCCCGGCACGAGCGCGAACACGAGGCCGGGGCAGTCGCGCGTGCCGCGGTTGACGTGCGAGCGCATCGCCAGGGCGCGGTGCCAGCCGAAGACCGTGGCCGCGCGTTCCTCGGCGGCCTCGAACTCCGGCTTCCAGATCAGCGATGCATAGCCGAAGATCCAGACATCCCCGCGCTGGCCCCAGGCGTCGAGCGCGAGGTCGAGAAGGCGGCGCGGGTCGCGTGTGCCGGTCGCATGAGGCAGGGGGGTCGGGATCATCGCCAACTAGAATCGGTCGTCGGAGAGCATCAAAAAAACCATGGACGAATCCAAGACCGCGCCACCGGGAAATCCTTCACGAACTCTGGTCATCGCCCTCGTCGCGGTGCTGATCGTGGTGGCCATTGCAGGAATCGTGCTCGCAAGTTTGCGCGGCCGATCGGCCGGTCCCCAGCCGACGTCGCTTTCTTCTCCAACGCAGCAGGGCGGCGCAGCGACGACAACGGTCTCGCCGCCGATCCCTGCGGAGGTCGGCACCACGCCCAACCAGCTCGGCTTCGCGAAGTCGTCCGACACGCTCTCGCCGATCGTCCTCAAGAAGATCTCCGACGTCGCCCAGACGGCCAAGAAGGACAACCACAACGTCGTCGTCACTGCCCAGCTCGAGGCGGGCAGCGGTCGCGAGCAGCGGATGGAAATGGCCAAGAAGCGCGCCGACGCGGTGCGCAAGGCGCTGCAGGCGGCCGGCGTGTCGGTCAACGTGATCAAGGTGCAGATCTCCGAGCTGCCGCCCGGGCTGGTGCCGCCGCTCGACGCCGACCGGGTCGAGCTCAGCATGAAGTGATCGCGGTGCACTGCATGGCGGCGCCCCGAGCTCCGGTCGTGCACGACGCCATTCCGTGAGGCACGCCGTGGTCGATGTCACGGGTCGGGTCCGGCACAGGAGCCACGCCCTTCGTGCCGACTGCCTCCGGCATGCGCAGTAACGTGGTGTCGGCAGAGCAGGGAGCATGCACATGGCTGTGAATTCCGCGGGCGCGAGGCTCGATCCGCTCGAGCTCGCCCGACACGGGCCGGTGATCCCGGTGATCGTCATCGAGCGCGTCGCCGACGCCGTGCCGATGGCGCGCGCACTCGTCGACGGCGGCGTGCGGGTCCTCGAGGTGACGCTGCGCACGCCGGCCGGCCTGCGGGCGATCGAGGCGATCGCCCGCGACGTGCCGGAAGCGATCGTCGGTGCAGGCACCGTCCGGTCGCCGGCCGATGCGCGTGCGGCGCAGTCGGCCGGCGCGCGCTTCGCCGTGAGCCCGGGATGGCTGGCGAGCGTCGCCGCCGCGTGTCGCGGGCTCGGCCTCGCCCTTCTTCCGGGCGTCGCGACGGCGAGCGAAGTCATGGCTGCGGCCGAAGACGGGCTGCGCTTCCTGAAGTTCTTTCCTGCCGGCGCGGCGGGTGGGGTCGCGATGTTGAAGGCGTGGGCGAGCCCTTTCGCCGACATCGCGTTCTGCCCGACCGGCGGGATCACCGTCGCGTCGGCACCGGACTATCTCGCCCTCGGCAATGTCAGGGTGGTCGGCGGCTCGTGGCTCACCCCGCCCGACGCCTTCGCCGCCGGCGACTGGCCGCGCATCACGCGCCTGGCCCGGGAGGCGTGCGCGCTTCGCGCGGCCTGACCGTCGATACGCCTAGACGTCGCGCTCGATCAGCTCGATCTTGTAGCCGTCGGGATCGGCCACGAAGGCGATCATGGTCGTCCCGCCCTTGACCGGGCCGGGCTCGCGCGTGACCTTGCCGCCGTGGGCGCGGATCTTGTCGCACGCCAAGGCGATGTCGGCCATGCCGAGCGCGATGTGCCCGAACGCCGTGCCGAGCTCGTAGCTCGCGACGCCGTGGTTGTAGGTGAGCTCGATCTCCGCCTGCTCCGGATTCGATCCGTAGCCCACGAAGGCGAGCGAGTAGCCCTGCTCCGGCCGCTCGGTCGTGCGCAGCAGCGTCATGCCCATCGCTCGCGTGTAGAAGTCGATCGAGCGCTGCAGGTTGCCGACGCGCAGCATGGTGTGGAGAAATCTCATCGGGGTTCCAGGATGAAGCAGGTGGTCGATCCGTGAGCGTACAGCCTGCCGTCGGCGCCGGTGAGGCGGGCGTCTGCGGTCGCCATCCGGCCGCCGTTGTGGATGATGTGGGCTTCGGCGCGCACCAGCGGCACCTTGTCCGTGAGCGGGCGGACGATGTTGACCTTCAGCTCGGCCGTCGTATAGGCCTTGCCGGCCGGCAGCACCGACTGGACGGCGCAGCCAAGCGCGGAGTCGAGCAGCGTCGCGAACCAGCCACCGTGCACCGTCCCCATCGGGTTGTAGTGGGCAAAGCCCGGCCGGCCCTGGAACACGACGCGGCCGAACTCGGCCTCCACGAGGATGAAGTCGAGCGTCTTCGATATCGGCGCGGCGGGCAGCTCGCCGCGGAGCATCGCCTGGAAGAGCTCGAGGCCGGTCTTGCCGGCGAGCTGCTCCCGGCTGGCGACGCCGAACGCGTGCGGCGTGGCGTCGATCTCGGCCTGGCGCGCCTGCCAGACGGAGAGCAGGTCGCCGCTCGAACTCGGGTGTGCGGGCATCTCGGGGTCCTGGGTGATCGCGATGAAAGGGAAGGTCGATGCGCCGATGCGGCTCAGGTCGTGACCGGCCTGACCGCCGGAGCGGCCGGGCGGCCCGCGGAACGCATCGCGAGGACGGCCAGAGCCGCCAGCAGGCAGGCCGCGCCGGCGGTGAACAGGGCGGGGTTGTACGTCAGCAGCAGCGTGCGCGTCAGGCCGGCGCCATAGGCAGCGACGGCCGCGCCGAGCTGATGCGCGGCGAAGATCCAGCCGAAGACGAGACCGGCGCGTTCCTTGCCGAAGTGCTGCGCGGCGAGCTTGACCGTGGGCGGGACGGTCGCGATCCAGTCGAGTCCGTAGAAGAGGGCAAACATCGAGAGGCCGTAGAGCGTGAAGGTCGAGTAGGGCAGCCAGAACAGCGACAGCCCGCGCAAGGCGTAGTACCAGAAGAGAAGCTTGCGGTTGTCGAAGCGATCGGAGAGATAGCCCGAGAGCGTCGTGCCGACCAGGTCGAAGGCGCCCATCATCGACAGCACGCCGGCGGCGGGCACGGCGCTCAGTCCGTTGTCGCCGCAGAGCGAGATGAAGTGCGTCTGCACCAGCCCGTTGGTGCTCAGGCCGCAGATGAAGAAGGTGCCGGCGAGGATCCAGAAGGCCCTCGTGCGCGCGGCGTCGCGCAGGATGGTGAAGGGCGCGAGGAAGTTCATCGGTACCGGCGGACCCGCGGGCGTCGAGCTGCCGGGCACCGAAGCGTCCTCGCCATAGGAAACGAGGCCCACCGACTTCGGGCTGTCCTGCATGAACAGGAACACGAGCAGAGCGACGAGAACGCAGGCGGCGAAGACCGGCAGCAGCGCGTAGCGCCAGCCGAAGTGCTCGATCAGCCAGGCGGCGACCGGCAGGAAGAGCAGCTGGCCGGTGGCGGTGCTCGCGGCGAGCAGGCCGACGACCAGGCCGCGCCGGGCCGTGAACCAGCGGTTGGCGACCATCGCGCCGAGGACGAGCGCCGTCAGGCCCGTGCCGCAGCCGAGGACGAGCCCCCACAGGACGAAGAGCTGCCAGAGCTGCGTGACCTGCGACGCCAGGACCATGGCGGTGCCGATGAACCCGGCGGCGGCGATCATGACCCGGCGCAACCCGTAGCGGACGATGAACACGGCGGCGAACGGACCGAGCAGGCCGAAGAGCGCGAAGCGCACCGCGAAGACGGACGACAGCTGCTCTGTCGTCCAGCCGAACTCCTTGCTGAGCGGCTGCAGCATCACGCCCGGCAGGCCGAGCGCCGCCGAGGTCGTGAGCATGGCGATGAAGGTGACCGCGGCAATGACCCACGCGTAGTGGTAGCCGCGGCGCGAAAGCTGGTGGGCAAGGGCTTGC
Organism: Caldimonas sp.; assembly: GCA_039935975.1. GTDB lineage: Bacteria > Pseudomonadota > Gammaproteobacteria > Burkholderiales > Burkholderiaceae_C > Schlegelella_A. The sequence continues at coordinate 5,294 of JBDTJD010000355.1, read as the reverse complement.
GCAAACATGGGGTCCTTCTGGCGACGGGTGGCGCGACGCCGACGGCGGCAGTGGCCGCGGACCCGCGAAGCTTGTGTCTGCAATGATTGTAGCTACAATCATCGGATGGGTGCCCGACTGAAAACGCGCGATGCGGCCGAGTTGCCGATCGCGGTCGCTCCAGAACCGCCGCGCGGCTGCAGCAGCCAGAAGGTGCGTCGGCTCTCGCGCCGGATCAGCCAGCACTTCGATCACCACGTCGCCGCGACCGGTCTGAAGACGACGCAGTATTCGCTGCTCAGCTATCTCGCTGCGCTCGGGCCGGTCCGCCCGGGCGAGCTGGCGAAGTCGATGGGCCTCGGTGCGTCGACGTTGACTCGCAACCTCCAGCCGCTGGTCGCGGCCGGGTGGATCGCGATCGGGCCCGGAGACGACGAGCGCAGCCGCATCGTCGCACTCACGGCCGAGGGCGCCGCCAAGCGCGTCGAGGCTCAGCGATCGTGGAAGCGTGCGCAGCTCGCGTTCAACGAGCGGCTCGGCATCGAGCGCGTCGCGCGGCTGCACGCGCTGGTCGACGAGTGCATGGCCGCGCTCGACGCGGCCGACGCGCGCGACTAGATCGCTAGCCGCCCGCGAGCGGCGGCACCGTGTAGTTGAGCGCGAGCCGGCCACCGTCGACGTAGACGACCTGGCCGGTCATGTAGCTGGCCGCATCACTGGCGAGGAAGGCGCACACCGCGGCCACTTCGCCAGGATCGCCGAGGCGCCGCATCGGCGTGCGGCTCATGATCCGCGCCTTCGCTTCGTCGCTGCCGAGCACCGCCCGCCGCGCGAGATCGGTCGCGATCGTTCCCGGCGCGACCGCGTTGACGCGGATGCCCATGTCGGCGAGGGCGAGCGACATCGCGCGGGTGAGCTGGTCGATGCCGCCCTTGCTCGCGTTGTAGCTGGCGATCGACGGGATCGCGGTGACTCCGTTGACCGAGCTCATGTTGACGATCGCGCCGCCGCCGCGCTCGGCCATGGCGCGCGCGACCGCCTGGCCGACGAGGAACGCGCCTTTGAGGTTGACGCCGATCACCGCGTCCCAGTCGTCCTCGCGCACATCGAGGAAGTCGGCAGCGCGAAAGATGCCGGCGTTGTTGATCAGGATGTCGACGCCCGCGAATGCGGCGAGCGTCGCCGCCAGGGCGCCCTCGACGTCGATGCGGCAGGAGACGTCGCAGTGCACGGCGCGGACGCGAGCTCCCTCGGGGTCGAGTTCGGCCGCGAGCGCCTGCACCGCCGGGTCGTCGCGGTCCCAGAGGGCCAGGTTCGCCCCGCTCGCTGCGAACAGGCGCGCGCAGGCCGCGCCGATGCCGTTGCCGGCACCGGTGACGACGACCGTGCGTCCGGTGAAATCGAAGCGGACGTCCTTCATGCGGCAGTCCGGTCGAGCCAGACGGCAATGCCCTGCGCGTTGAGCTCGAGATCGAGCGCGAGCAGCTCGCGGATGCGCTCGTCCGACAGAGTGCTGCCGTGCTCGCGCAAGCTCCGGAGGTGGATCGGCTCCAGGCCGTCCATCAGGGCGCGATGGCGATCGGGCCCGGGCGGCGTCGCCTTCGCCGCAGCGACCATCGCGTCGAGTTGCTCCAGCAGGATCGCCGCCAGCCGCGCCACGTCGCCGACGCGGCCGTAGTGGGTGACGAAAAGCTGCTCCGGCTCGAACGCAAGCATGCGCGCGATCGATCGCCGCAGCGCCTCCGGCTGGAACTGCACGGGCGTCGTCGTCGGCATGATCCACGCTCCCGCGGCGCTGTCGAACTCGCGGTACGACAGCCCGAAGGTGTCGCCGGTGAAGAAGCCGCGGCTCGCCGCCTCCCAGATGCAGTGGTGGTGCATGGCATGGCCGGGCGTGTCAAGAAAGCGCAGCGGGCGGCCGGCCAGCTCGATCGTCATGTCGTCGGCGGTCTGGAGGACACGCTCGGGCGGGACCGGCACCAGCGTGCCGTAGGAGCGCTCGATCTCCGCGGCGCCGTAGACCGCGGTCGCGCCCTTCACGAGGTGGACCGGATCGATCAGGTGGCGCGCACCGCGCGGATGAACGACGAGTCGGGCCTTCGGAAGCTGCGTCATCAGCAGGCCCGCACCGCCGGCATGGTCGAGATGGACGTGGGTCGGGATCACGTAGTCGACCGCGTCGACGCCAAGGCCCACCGACTCCAGGGCGGCGAGCAGCCGGGGCACCGCGTGGTTCGTTCCGGTGTCGACGAACGCCGCGCGGTCGCGTTCGACGATCAGGTAGGCGGCGTCGAAGCGCGGGCGGTGAAAGCCGGTGTCGACGACGTGGATGCCATGACCGAGCGGCGCGACGAAGTCGGCCACGGACAGGGCAGGGTCGGAGGGGTTCATGGTCGTCAGTGTCGGCCACGACTTGCCGCGCCGGCTGCCATCGATTCTAGAGAGCCACCCGCGAGCGGGGACAAGGAGCGCGGTCCAGAATCGGCCGCTATGACGGAGCCCGGGGCGACTCTTCGATGGCGGACGGGCGTGAACGGCTCGCCCGGCCGCATGGGAGTCGCATGGGCATTGGCCGGCGTTCTGGCCGGCTGCGGCGTCTTCCAGTCGCCCGCCTCGCTGCCGGTCGGCGCCTCGATCGATGTGGCACGGGGCTCTTTCGGGGGCCCCGGCGCCGAGCACGCACTGCCCGACGGCGCGACGCGACTCGAGTACCGGCGCGGTCGCGACACCTACATGCTCGATTTCGATGCCGCCGGCCGCTTCGTTGCCGGCCGCCAGGTGCTCGACCTGCCGACGTTCGCCACGATCCGCCCCGGCATGTCGGAACAGGACGTGCTGACCCGGATCGGCCATCCGGCCTTCGTCTTTCCGGTCGGCTGGCAGCAGCAGCAGGTCTGGAACTACCGCTTCGGCGGCCTCGAGGGCGACTGCTTCGTCTTCCAGGTGTCGATCGGCAACGTCACGCACCGGGTGGCCGAGACCGGCCAGGGGCCCGATCCCGCCTGTTCCACCGACAGCGGCCGCTCGTAGCGGCCGCTTCCGTCAAGCCGCGAGAAGCTGCCTCAGCACGAACGGCAGGATGCCGCCGTGGCGGTAGTAGTCGACCTCGATCGGCGTGTCGATGCGCAGGATCAGCTTGACGACCTTGTTGCTGCCGTCGGCGCCGTGGATGTGAAGCATCGCCTCCTGCTGCGGCCGGAGATCGCCCGGGATCTCGACGTCGAACTTCTCGTCGCCCCGGATGCCGAGTGACTCCCACGAGTCGCCGGGACTGAACTGCAGCGGCAGCACGCCCATGCCGACCAAGTTCGAGCGGTGGATGCGCTCGAAGCTCTTCGCGACCACGGCCTTGATGCCGAGCAGCAGCGTGCCCTTGGCTGCCCAGTCGCGGCTCGAGCCCGTGCCGTACTCCTCGCCGCCGAAGACGATGGTCGGCGTGCCCTCGGCCATGTACTTCATCGCCGCGTCGTAGATGAACATCTTCTCGCCCGAGGGCTGGAAGAGGGTGACACCGCCTTCCTCGCGCGAGCCGTTCGCGTCGGCCGGGATCATCAGGTTCTTGATTCGCACGTTGGCGAAGGTGCCGCGCATCATGACGTCGTGGTTGCCGCGGCGCGAGCCGTAGGAGTTGAAGTCGGCCTTGACGACGCCGTGCTCCTTCAGCCAGACGCCGGCCGGCGACGATTCCTTGATCGCGCCGGCGGGCGAGATGTGGTCGGTGGTGATCGAGTCGCCGAAGAGACCGATCGCGCGCGCGCCCTTGACGCCAGGCCGGGTGATCTGCGGCTGCATCTTGAAGCCTTCGAAGAACGGCGGCTCGGCGATGTAGGTCGACTTCGGCCAGTCGTAGACCTGGCCGCTGACGCCCTTGATCTTTTCCCAGAGCGGACCGGGCTCGGTCGCGACCTTGTCGTAGTTCTCCTTGTAGGCCTTGCCGTTCATCGCGAACTTCATCTGCGCGGCGATCTCGTCGCTCGTCGGCCAGATGTCGCCGAGGAACACGTCCTTGCCGCCCTTGCCCTTGCCGACCGGCTCGGTCATCAGGTCGCGCAGCACCGTGCCGGCGATCGCGTAGGCGACGACAAGCGGCGGGCTGGCGAGGAAGTTGGCCTTCAGGTTCGGGTGGATGCGCGCCTCGAAGTTGCGGTTGCCCGAGAGCACCGCAGCGCAGACCAGGTCGTTCTTCGTGATCGCGTCGTTGAGCTCGGGCGTGAGGTCACCGGCGTTGCCGATGCAGGTGGTGCAACCGTAGGCGGCGACGTTGAAGCCGAGTTTGTCGAGGTAGGGCAGGAGGCCCGCCTTGGTCAGGTACTCGGTGACGATGCGCGAACCGGGGGCGAGCGACGTCTTGATGTGCGGCTGCACCGTGAGCCCGGCCTCGACCGCCTTCTTCGCCAGGAGGCCGGCGGCGATCATCACGCTCGGGTTGGAGGTGTTGGTGCACGACGTGATGGCGGCAATGAGGACGTCGCCGTTGCCGACCGTTGTCTCGTCGGGCAGGGGCAGCCTCGGCTCGGCCTCATTCAGCGCCGCCGCGAGCGTCGGCTTGTTGCCGTTCATCTCGACGACGTAGCGCGGCGCACCGGGCTGCACCGACGGCGTGTGCGGCACCTTGGCGCGGTCTTCCTGGCGCACGGCGGCCCCGCGCACGTGGTGACGCGTCATCAGCTGCGCGGCCGGCTGGTTGAAGCCGGCCTCGGTCGGCGGCTTCGAGAACAGCGACGTGAACTGCGCCTTGACCTTGCCGATCTCGATCCGGTCCTGCGGCCGCTTCGGGCCGGCCAGGCTCGGCGCAACCTTGCCGAGGTCGAGTCGGACGGTCTGGGTGTAGTCGATCTGGCCGGCGCGCGGCACGCCGTAAAGGCCCTGGGCCTTGAAGTAGGCCTGAAGGAACTCGATCTCGCTTTTCGTCCGGCCGGTGCCCTCGAAGTACTCGATCGTCTTGTCGTCGACCGGGAAAAAGCCCATCGTCGCGCCGTACTCGGGCGCCATGTTGGCCATCGTCGCCCGGTCGGGCACGGCAAGACTCTCGGTGCCTTCGCCGAAGAACTCGACGAACTTGCCGACGACCTTTTCCTTGCGCAGGATCTCGGTGACCGAGAGCACGAGGTCGGTGGCGGTGACGCCTTCGCGCAGGCGCCCGGTGAACTCGAAGCCGACGACGTCGGGGGTGAGGAAATAGACCGGCTGGCCGAGCATCGCGGCCTCGGCCTCGATGCCGCCGACGCCCCAGCCGACGACGCCGATGCCGTTGATCATCGTCGTGTGGCTGTCGGTGCCGACGAGGGAGTCGGGGTAGTAGACGGTCGCGCCCT
>JBDTJD010000354.1:0-2774 GCA_039935975.1 Caldimonas sp. | reverse complement strand
CGGCGTCGGCACGCGCACGGTGATCGAGATGCCGTGAGCCATCCGCCGCTCGCGCCGGGCCACGTCGACGCGCCGCATCGCACTTTCGCGCTCGGCGACCTGCGGCTCGAATCGGGCGAGACGATCGCCGACTACCGGCAGTCGTTCGTCGTCCACGGCGAGCTCGATGCCGCGCGCTCGAACGCCGTCCTCGTCTGCCCGGCGCTCACCGCGACGCACCACCGGCTCGACTTCCTGATCGGCCCCGGTCGGGCCCTCGATCCGGCGCGCTGGTGCATCGTTGCCGCCGATCCGATCGGCAACGGCCTGTCGACGTCACCGTCGAACTCGAACTCGCAGCCCGGCATGCGCTTCCCGCGCTTCGCGCTGCGCGACATGGTCGCGGCCCAGCATCGGCTGCTGGTCGAGCACCTCGGCATCGAGCGCCTGCATGCCGTGGTCGGCGCCTCGATGGGCGGGATGCAGGCGCTGCAATGGGCGACGAGCTTTCCGGCCTTCATGAGCCGCATCGTCGCCATGACGCCGATGGCTCGCACGTCGCCGTGGGCGGCGCTCGTCACCGAGACTGCGCGCGCGTGCCTGCTCGCCGATCCGGCCTGGCGCGGCGACGGCTTCACCGCGCGGCCCGAGCGCGGCTGGCGCGCGTACACCGGCCTGATGAGCGCTCTCCTGATGCGCACGCCGGAAGCGGTGTCGTCGCTGCGCGACGCCACCGAAGCGAAAGTCTGGTTCGACGACCTCGTCGACCTGCAGTCGCAGCTTGCCTTCGATGCCCACGACTATCTGTACCAGTCGTGGGCCTACGACGCGCACGACGTCGGCACGACACCGGGCTTCGGCGGCGACACCGCAGCGGCGCTGCGCTCGATCGTCGCGCGAACGCTGCTGCTCGCGCCGCCGCTCGATCTCTTCAACCCCGCCACGGCGGCGCGCGAGGCGGCCGCGTCGATCGCCGGCGCACGCTTCGTCGAGATCCCGTCGCCGCTCGGCCACCTTGCCGCGACGAGCACGCGAGCGGCCGACGCCGATTTCCTCAACCGCAGGGTCGCCGACTTCCTCGCCTGACCGGCGGCAGATCGCTCAGCGGCCGCGCGACGCGAGCAGTGACTCGGCGACCTCGATGAAGCCGCGTCCCCGGTCGAGCGACGTGACATACGCCGGCCAATGGCGAAGCCTGTCGGCGAAGTCGGCGATGTTGGCGACGCCGACCGAGAGCGGGAAGGCCTGGAACATGAGCTCGTCGTTGGCCGAGTCGCCGACGTAGAGCCAGCGGTCGCGCTCGCTGTCGAGGTCGCGGTCGAAGAGGCGGCGCACGATCCAGGTCGCGCCGGTGAGCTTGCTGTGGCTGCCGAACCAGCCGTTGATGTGGATCGAGCTCACCGTCGCCGTCATGCCTTGCGCGCGCATCAGGGCGACGACCCGCGCGATCGACGTCTCGTCGAGGCGGCGGAACTCCGCGTGGTCGACGGCGATGTCGGTGATGCGGCCGATGCTGTCGTCGGAAAGCGTCGCGCCGGAGACCTCGCGCACGATGCGCACTGCCGCCGCGCGCAGGCGCACGGCGTTGGCGTCGCGCGTTGCCGCGTCGTCGGCGAACTCGATGCGCACGCCGCCCTCCGCCGCGTCGTCGGCAACCAGCGCGACGGCGCCGTTCTCGGCGACGACGGCCGCCAGCGGCGTCGTCAGCGCGATCGGCCGGCTCCATCCGGCAGGCCGGCCGGTCACGGCGACGACGGGGAGCCCGGACTCGCGCAGCGCAGCCAGCGCAGCGACCACGCCCATCGGGATCGCGCCTTCGGTCGTCAGCGTGTCGTCGATGTCCGTGAGCACGCCGCGCAGGTGCGCGAGCCGCTGCGGGTCGCAGCGCGACCACGGCAGAACGGTCGACGGAATCACGCGGTCGATGATAGGGTCGGCGAACGAGGCAAGCGCTCGCGCGCCGCGACCGCTACAATTCCCGGCTTCCGAGGAGCGTTGCAAGGCCCGCGCGATCGAGCGATCGAACGCACGGCCCCAGGCTCGGAAGGCTGCAAAGCGGATCGTCTTGTTCGGTCCGCGCCACTTGCAACCGCGCTCACCCGCACGATGGCCGTCGTGGGTGAGTCTCGACTCCCAGCACACGTCCGCCGCGCGGGTTCCGCTCATCGAGGAACCTGACATGAACGCCGTACTGAAGCCGAAGGCCAACGCCCCCTACATCGTCGCCGACCTCGCGCTCGCCGCATGGGGCCGCAAGGAAATCAAGATCGCCGAGACCGAGATGCCCGGTCTGATGGCGATCCGCGAAGAGTTCGCGAAGACGCAGACGCTCAAGGGCGCACGCATCACGGGCTCGCTTCACATGACGATCCAGACCGCCGTGCTGGTCGAGACCCTGCAGGCACTCGGCGCCGAAGTTCGCTGGGCCTCGTGCAACATCTTCTCGACCCAGGACCACGCCGCCGCCGCGCTGGCCGAACAGGGCACGCCGGTATTCGCCTACAAGGGCGAGACGCTCGCCGACTACTGGGACTACACCCACCGCATCTTCGAATTCGGCGCCAAGGGACAGAAGGGCGAAGGCCCGAACATGATCCTCGACGACGGCGGCGACGCGACGCTCCTGATGCATCTCGGCAAGCGCGCCGAGAAGGATGCCTCGCTTCTCTCCAAGCCGACGAGCGAGGAGGAGACGTGCCTCTTCGCCAGCATCAAGGCCAAGCTCGCCGAAGATGCGACCTGGTACTCGCGCAAGTCGGCCGAGATCATCGGCGTCACCGAAGAGACGACGACCG